>NZ_JBFTPJ010000007.1:0-18542 GCF_056398445.1 Variovorax sp. 01T439_2 | reverse complement strand
GGGCCCAGCCGTCGAATCTGTTGGGCATCACGATGTATCCGAGTAGCGGATCGGCCTCGCATGTCAACGCCAGGCTCGATACATCGGGCTCGCACGATCCCTTGTCGCTTCGCAAAGCGTTCAGGAGGCCGCAGATCTCTCGTTGCATGTCGAACGTGGAAGTCACGTCTCTGCGACGATCGAGCTCAATCGCAGTGCCCCGGTTGAACACAAGCCCCGCAGCCTGCACGCCGCTTGCATAGCTGCGCCGATGCATCAACAACCATGGTGCCAGCGCATCGTTTTGCCAGTAGACCTCCGCATCAGGCGGCACGATGTCGGCGAAAACATGCGGTCCTTGCACCGGGGTGTTCTCAACGACTTTGGTGATTTCGAAACGACGATCCCAATTCGCAGCAGTAAGGGCCACAAGCCCGATCAGGATCACGCTGACGGCGGTCTGCGAACGCCGTACGCACCAGATTAATCCGATAACGCAGAGTCCAAGCAGCAGTGGCCCAACCGGTGCCTGCTGCAGCAGGATGCGGGCTTTGTCGCCCGCATCTAGGGCTGAAACGCCGATCAGGTATTCGCCCATGCGAATGATGAGTCCGGCTTGGCTCCACCAGTTATAGCCCCCCGCCACCATCAGGCAAACGGCCGAGAGCCATAGGGTGAACCGAGACAAATGCCAGCCACGGGGTGCTCCGGCGTAAAGAAGCAGGAGGCCCATCAGCATGGCTAAGCTTCCCGTGGCGAGGTCTTGGAACAGCACACCATAGGCCAGAAGGGCCGCAGCCAACTGCTCCAGCGGAGTACCACGCCAAGCGCGTAGAAGCTCCGGCGCCAAAAATATCAAAGCTACAAGGTGGACGAGCCACTGCACGCGCCAAAGTTGCAGCGAAGTAATGAGCACATTGGAGAGAAGATCGCTGCCCAGCAAGGCGATCCCTATACAAAAGATGCCCACCACGAAGAGCGCTTTGAGCAACACGGAGAAATATGCATCGCGCTGGCGGAGTGCGAGAACCCCTAGCAATGCAAGATCGGCGACCAGCGCCAGCCAACTGGCGAGGGGCCAACTCGTCATGAAGACGAAGTTGTATCTGTCGACCAGTTGCCGCCATTCAGCGTCGTAAAAGAGGAACGCGCGATCAAACGGTGCAACGCCCAAATAGCCAAAGGCAAACGCTGGCACACCAAACGCGAGCAGCCAAAGCCAGCCACGATGTCTCTGCACGGCCAGCGCCCAACATAAAAGCATCCCAGCCAGCGCCATCAACGGATGGACCAGTGCCGCGGCCGCGCAAACGATGGCAGCGGCGGTTAGTTTTCCACGGGCCATCAGTGTCAAACCGAAGACCACCAGGACTTCCGCATAAGTGCGAGCCGTGAGAAAAGGCTCCGCGAAATGGATGAGGGACAAGCTGCCGTAAGTGCCGGCGGTGACGGCCAGGATGCAGCATGCCAAGGCCCGCGAGTTTTCTGGCAGTACACGCCAAATAAGAAGCCCGGCCGCAACGACAAACAGGATTTGCCCTATGAGCACTCCGGCCAGAGAAGACCAGGCGACACCTAAAGTGACGACAGCGAAGGCATACGCTCGTCCGAAGACGCTGAAAGAGTCCTGTGAACCGTATTTGAAGAACAGGTCACCATTGAAGACCGCAGGGTCGACATGCTTGAGGGCCTGGGCCATGTACAGCATGCCGTCATGGCGAATTCCGTTGTAGGGGTGCGCCCAAGCAAAAAGCAACACCGCAACCACGGCAATCGCCCATTGACCTTTTCTCCCTGCGATCATCATTTTTTGCGCGAGAAAAAAAGCCCGCGCGAACGCGGGCCTTGATTAGTCGTCAATAACCTGTGGATCAGGAGGTTTGGCGGCACTCGCTCGGAACGTACTTGAACTTGGTAGTGTCCGAAGTTGTGCACTTCCACACGATCTGCTTGGTCGGAGGCGTATTGGCGCTCAGCGCCTGCCCATCGGAAGTGGGCGTCAAAACCAACGTAACACCACCCGCAGCCGCAGTCGTAACAACGGAAATAGCGCCTGCAGAGCCGATATCCATGCTGGCGACGTTCTTGGTGGACGAAACGGAAGCAGAATCAAAGCCGAGGGTGAGGCTGGAGGCCGCAGCAGCTGCGTTTTCACCGACCAGCGTCTTGGCCGCCGATGCGAGCACCATGGCTTCCGACACACGTGCGCGCACGGTGTAGTCCTGATACGCCGGCAGAGCCACTGCAGCCAAGATACCAATGATCGCCACAACGATCATCAATTCGATAAGGGTAAAGCCGGCCTGCGCGCGGCGTGCGATCTTGCGAACGTTCATGAGAAAACTCCAGGTTGGTTTGTACAGCCCGGGAACCAAGCCCGGAGCGCACTACCTTCCGCAGCATCTGTGCCATCCCTTCTGCGACCCCCGGAACCGCCAAAACCGAGCACTTTGCACTCAATTCGGTTACATCGAGTGACAGAAACTGCTTCCAAATGCTACAGAGCGTGACAATTTTGTCAGCCCGCTCGGCCTCCACCGCCTCAAAAAGTCAGCACCCCATTCGCCTTCAACCACCGAATATCCCGCTGCGCCAACCCCGCCACCTGGTGCCCGGCCAAGTGCTCGATCTGCCACATGATCTCTTCGGTTTCGGCTGGCTTGGTGTGGGTGATGTAGATCGGAAACTGCTTGCCCGGATCGATGTGCGCCAGCTCGTCGGCCAGGGCGCGGGGCGACAGGTGCAGGCTGCGTTCGGCCAGGGCCTGCTCGCGGTTGCTGAATGCCGTTTCTATAACGAGCATGGCCACGTCCAGGGCGTTGAGACGGTCCCAGAAGGGCGTGTTGCGCTCGGTGTCGCCGGTGAAGACCCAGTTGGCGCCGCCTTCGGCGCGGCTCACGGCAAAGCCGCAGGCGGGCACGGTGTGCACGGCCGGCAGCACCTCGATGCGCTTGGGGGCGGCGGTGCCCAGTTGCAGCACCTGGCCCACGGCAATGTCGTGAAAGCTCACGAAGGGCGCCTCGGGGCTGGGAATGCTCTCGAAGTCGGGCCAGATGACGTTGTTGAACACATGGGCGCGCAGCGCCTCGATGGTGGCGCGCAGGGCGTGCACGCGCAGCGAGCGGGTGCGGCGGCCGCCCACGGCGTCGAGCATGAGGGGGAGGGCGGCGATGTGGTCGAGGTGGCAGTGGGTGAGCACCACGTCGTCGATGCCGGCCATTTCTTCGAGGGTGAGGTCGCCCACGCCGGTGCCTGCATCGACGAGCAGGTCGGTGTCGATCAGGAACGAGGTGGTCCGGCAGTCCTTGGCAATGGCGCCCGAGCAACCCAGCACGCGAACCTGCATTGTGAGAGACCCTCTGCTTGTGTCTTCTGCCGTCATTTGGTTTCGAAGCGGGTTGCGCCGTCCCATTCGGGGTCTTGGGGCCGCAACGCCATGGAGGCTAATCGTTGTGCGTAGAGCTGGTAAAGGACTTTTTTGGCATCCGCGGCCATGAGCGGATCCAGCAGGTTCCGGCCCATGGCCCAGTCCTGGCGGCGGTAGGCGGCCAGCACTTCGGCCCAGCGCTGCAGCTGGGCGGATTGCTGCAGCGCGGCAGGGCTCTGGGCCTCTGCCTGCGTGGTGGCGCCGAGCGGCGTGAACACGGCGACGGCCTGCGCCCGGCCCTTGACGAGCACGCTGTCGAGCTCCTGCCAGACGAAGCCGGGCGCGAGTTCACGGGTGGCGCCGCTGGCGACGATCTCCACGCCGTAGTGCACGCTCAGGCCTTCGAGGCGGGAGGCCAGGTTGACCGCATCGCCAACGACGGTGTAGCTGCGCCGCGCGGCCGAGCCCATGTCGCCCACGCTCATGACGCCGCTGTTGATGCCGATGCCCACGCTGATCTCGGGCCGGCCGGTGGTGCGGTGGATGTTGTTGATGTCGCGCACAGCCTCGGCCATGTCGAGCGCGGCGCGCACGGCCAGGGTGGCGTGGTCAGGGGTGTCGATGGGGGCGCCCCAGAAGGCCATGACGCAGTCGCCCATGTATTTGTCGACGGTGCCGCGGTGGGTGCTGATGACGCTGGTGAGCCGGTTGAACACGTTGTTCAGGAAGGCCTGCAGTTCGGCCGGTGCCATCTGCTCGGACAGGCGGGTGAAGTTGCGCATGTCGCAGAACATGACGGTCATGTGCTTGCTCTCGGCGCGCATGCTGTAGCGGCCGGGGGTGACGAGCATTTCCTTGACGAGCTGCGGCGGCACGTAGGTGCCGAAGAGCCGCACCAGCCCCCGGCGTGCGCGCGACTCGATGAAGTAGCCCCAGCCCATGTTGAAGGCAAAGGCGAGCACCGCCATGGCCAGCGCGGAGGCAAGCGGCAGCACGAGGCTGTGGCGCTGGTAGAGCCAGGCATTGACGCCGACCAGCGCCGCGACGGTGGCAATGGCCAGCACCACGGCGCGCGGGGCGGGCAGCAGCGACAGGCCCAGGGCCAGCACGAGGCCCGCGGCCAGCACGCTGAGCACTTCGTAGCCGGGGGCGTAGTCGGGCACCGCGAGCAGGCGGTGGTCGAGCATGGCCGAGACGATGTTGGCATGCACTTCGACGCCGGGGAAAGCAGCGCCCACAGGGGTGGCGCGCAGGTCTTGCAGGCCCGGCGCGGTGGCGCCGACCAGCACGATGCGGTCCTTCAGCTCGCCGGGCGCGAGCCGCCCTTCGAGCACGTCGCCGGCGGACACGTAGCGGAACGACCCGCCGTGCGCACCGCCGGGGCCGCGGAACGGCACCTGCATGGAAGCGGCTTCGTTGACGGGGATGCGCAGGCCGCCGACCAGCAGGGACTGGAGCGGCGGCGCGGCGCCGCCGGGTCCGCTGGGTGCAAAGGCCGGCCGCACGGGCGGCGAGCCGCTGGCGAGCCGGTAGACGGCCAGGCCGAGAGATTCGTAGTAGCCGGGCCGGGCGCGGTCGCCCTCATAGCGGGCGATGAGCGGCACGGCGCGGATGACGCCGTCGCCGTTGGACATGACCAGCGTGTTGAGAAAGCCCGCTGCCGGCGCGGCATCGGCCAGCACCGRCAGGCTGGCGCCAAAGCCGTTCCAGGCGGTGGCATAGCCGCGGCCCGGCAGAAAGGCCTCGGCCTGCAGCACGGGGGCCGGCGGCAGCTGGCCCTTGGCGCCGGGCTTTTCGGTGCGCGTGAAGTAGTAGCCGAGCGCCACGCGCTGGCCCTGCATGGCGGCGGCAAAGATGGCGTCGTTGTCGAGCGTGGGGGCGAGCCGGTCGATTTCAGCGGCCAGCCCCGGCATTTCGCGCAGCGGGCCGCGCGCGATCTGGCGCAGCTTGTCGAGGCCGGAGCTGCGGTCGGGCTCGACGAACATCACGTCGAAGCCCAGCGCCGCCGCCTGCTGCCGCCCGGTGAGCTCCCGGGTGAGCCGGGCCAGCTTGTCGCGCGACCAGGGCCATTGGCCCTGCCGGGTGAGGCTGGCGTCGTCGACGTCGACAATCACGATGCGCGGATCGAGCGTGCCCGGCATGGTGGCGCGCAGGCGGGTGTCGTAGATCAGGTGGTCGAGCCGGTCGATGGCATCCAGGCGCCAGAGGCCGGTGGCGTGCGCGAGCGCAAGCAAAACCGGCAGCAGGGTGATGGCAATGCGCGGCCAGTGGCGCCTGAGCGCGGTCACTGGTGCTGCACCCTTGGCGCTGTTGCGCCGCGGAAATCAGACCCGCACGAACTGCATGCGCGTGGCGCCGCCAAGCTCGAGCACGTCGCCTTCCTGCAGCCCGACGGGCTCGGCGCCGAGCGGTGCGCCGTTGAGCGTGACGCCGCCCATGATGGTGGAAGCCATGTAGCTCTGCCGGCGGCGCGTGACCACGGCCACCGCAACGCCGGGCTTGCCGATGGTGGTGACCACCTTCTGCAGCGGCACTTCCTGGCCCTGGTCGGTGCCCGAGAGAACGCGCAGTGCGGGCATGCCCAGTTCGAGCAGCGCGCCGGCTTCGGTGGGCGCGGCCGACAGCGGAACGGAAGCCGCGTAGTCGCCGCGCGCAGCACCGCGGGTGGAACCGGCGTCGGCGGCCGCGCTGCTGCGGGCGCGGAAGTGCAGGCGGCAGCCGCCGATTTCGATGACGTCGTTGTCCTTGAGCTTCTGCTGCTTCTGGACGACGATCGCATTGACGTAGGTGCCGTTGGTGCTGTTGAGATCTTCAATTTCGACTTCAGCGCCGCGCATGTGCAGCACGGCATGCTCGCCGCTGACCGCGAGATTGTCGAGCACGATGTCGTTGTAGGCGCGCCGCCCCAGCGTGGTCCGGTCCTTGGCAAGCGCCATTTGCCCGATGACAGTGCCATCGATCGAAATGATCATCTTCGGCATTGCCGACTCCCTGAATGCATGTTTTTATTCAGGCGCACTGCCAACGCGCGCCCTGGCCAGGACAACTGAAATATTGTCTCGGCCGCCATTGTCGTTGGCAACGGCCACCAGAAGTGATGCTTTCTGCTGAAGCTCGACATCGTGATTCAAAAGCGTGAAAAGCTGCGCATCCGGGACCATCTCGCTGAGCCCGTCGGAGCAGAGCATATAGAGGTCGTCGGGCCTTGCGGTGTGCTCGTGCATCTCGAGCACCACCTGCGGCTCCACGCCCATGGCACGCGTCACCAGGTTGCGGTGCGGGGAGATCAGCGCTTCCTCGGCGGTGATGGCGCCGGCGTCGAGCTGCTGCTGGCGCAGCGAATGGTCGCGCGTGAGCTGCTCGAGCTTGTTGTTGCGAAGGCGGTAGCAGCGCGAGTCGCCGATGTGGCCGACCAGCACGCGCTGCGGCCGGAACGCGGCCAGCACCAGGGTGGTTCCCATGCCCTGGAGTTCGGCATTGGCCAGGCCGGCTTCGAGGATGGCGGAGTTGGCCTCGTCGGTGGCCGCCTGCAGGGCGCGCCGGACCACGCGCGCGGGCGCCTGCAGGCCGGCCTGCGCGAACCAGCGC
The DNA here is from genome assembly GCF_056398445.1 of Variovorax sp. 01T439_2. NCBI lineage: Bacteria > Pseudomonadati > Pseudomonadota > Betaproteobacteria > Burkholderiales > Comamonadaceae > Variovorax > Variovorax sp. 01T439_2. Next base: position 11,608 of record NZ_JBFTPJ010000007.1, on the reverse strand, counting down.
GCAAAGCTGGCGTGCACCAGCGACACGGCCATGGCACTGGCCACTTCGCCGCCCTTGTAGCCGCCCATGCCGTCGGCCAGCACGGCCAGGCCCAGGGCCGGGTCGACGTGCAGGTCGTCCTCGTTGTGGGCGCGCGCGCGGCCGACGTCGGTCAGCGCCGCAAAGTCCCAGGAGAGCTGGGGCCGGGTGGAGAAAAGGGACGCGCCGACACTCGCCATATGTTTTCAGGAAGCGTCGACGCGCGACGGTTTCAGTGTCCCTCGGCGGCCTGCGCGCGCCGCTGAAGCAGGCGGCCCACGGCCACCACGAAGAAGGCGCCGGCAGCCGCGGCCGCATAGTGCAGCCAGGGGTTGGCAGCCAGCACGCCGTGCAGCGACACGTCGCTGGCAATGGTTTCGCCGCCGACCCAGCCGATCAGGGCGGCGCCCAGCATGACGACGATCGGAAAGCGTTCCATCAGCTTGATCATGAGCGTGCTGCCGAAGATCACCAGCGGAATGCTGATGGCCAGGCCAAGCACCAGGAGCACCATGTTGCCCTGCGCGGCGGCGGCCACGGCAATCACGTTGTCCAGGCTCATGACCAGGTCCGCCAGCAGGATGGTGCGCACGGCCGCCATCATGCTGCCGTATTCCTTGGCTTCGCCTTCGCCTTCATCTTCTTCGCTCAGCAGCTGCAGGCCGATCCACAGCAGCAGCAGGCCGCCGACGATCTGCAGGTAGGGCAGCGCCAGCAGCCTGGCCGCCACCACCGTGAGCACGATGCGCAGCACCACGGCCGCGCCCGAGCCGAACAGCACGGCCTTTTTCTGCTGCGCGGGCGGCAGCGATCGGGCCGCCATGGCAATCACCACGGCGTTGTCGCCCGAAAGAATGATGTTGATCCAGACAATCTTGATCAGACCGATCCAGAAGTCGGCGCCTTGAAGGAGTTCCATGTCTCTTGTTCCACTGTGTTGTAGTGAAAAAAGCGCCCGCAATCCAGATTGCGGGCGCTTTTTCTTTTTGCGTGGTTGCGCGGAGAACTGCCGGGGGCTTGTTTAGAGCTGGGCCTTGAGCAGTTTTGCCAGTTCCGAGAAGTTGCGCGTCACGGTGAAGCCGCACTCTTCCATGATGGCGAGCTTGGCATCGGCCGTGTCGGCACCGCCCGAGATCAGCGCGCCGGCGTGGCCCATGCGCTTGCCGGGAGGGGCGGTGACGCCGGCGATGAAACCGACCACCGGCTTCTTCATGTGTTCCTTGCACCAGCGGGCCGCGTCGGCTTCGTCGGGGCCGCCGATTTCGCCGATCATGATGACGGCGTCGGTGTCGGGATCGTCGTTGAAGGCCTTCATCACGTCGATGTGCTTGAGGCCGTTGATCGGGTCGCCGCCGATGCCGACTGCCGACGATTGGCCAAGGCCGATTTCGGTCAGCTGCGCCACGGCTTCATACGTGAGCGTGCCCGAGCGCGAGACCACGCCGATGCGGCCCTTGCGGTGGATGTGGCCGGGCATGATGCCGATCTTGATTTCGTCGGGCGTGATGAGGCCGGGGCAGTTGGGGCCCAGCAGCAGGGTCTTCTTGCCGCCGGCCGCTTCCTTGGCCTTCATCTTGTTGCGCACTTCGAGCATGTCGCGCACCGGGATGCCTTCGGTGATGCAGATCGCCAGGTCCAGGTCGGCCTCGACGGCTTCCCAGATGGCGGCGGCCGCGCCGGCCGGCGGCACGTAGATCACCGACACGGTGGCGCCGGTCTGCGAAGCGGCTTCCTTCACCGAACCGAAGATCGGGATGTTGAAGATCGACTCGCCGGCCTTCTTGGGGTTCACGCCCGCGACGAAGCAGTTCTTGCCGTTCGCGTATTCCTGGCACTTCTCGGTGTGGAACTGGCCGGTCTTGCCGGTGATGCCTTGCGTGATGACTTTGGTGTCTTTGTTGATGTAGATCGACATGACTTGTTCCTTAGGCCTTCTTGACTGCTGCGACGACCTTCTGGGCCGCTTCCGCCATGGTGTCGGCGCTGATGATCGGCAGGCCCGAATCGGCCAGCAGCTTCTTGCCTTCGACTTCGTTGGTGCCCTTCATGCGCACGACCAGCGGCACTTGCAGGTTCACGGCCTTGCAGGCTGCGATCACGCCGGTGGCAATGGTGTCGCACTTCATGATGCCGCCGAAGATGTTCACGAGGATGGCTTCCACGTTCTTGTTCTTCAGCATGATCTTGAAGGCTTCGGTGACCTTCTCGGGGGTGGCGCCGCCGCCCACGTCCAGGAAGTTGGCCGGCTCGCCGCCGAACAGCTTGATGGTGTCCATGGTGGCCATGGCCAGGCCGGCACCGTTCACCAGGCAGCCGATGTTGCCGTCCAGCGAGATGTAGGCGAGGTCGAACTTGGAGGCTTCGACTTCGGCCGCGTCTTCTTCGTCGAGGTCGCGCAGGGCCACGATTTCGGGGTGGCGGAACAGCGCGTTGCTGTCGAAGTTGAACTTGGCGTCCAGCGCCATGACCTTGCCCTTGCTGTCACGGTTGAGCGGGTTGATCTCGACCAGCGAGGCGTCCGTCTCCATGTAGCAGGTGTAGAGCTTCTTGAGGATGTCGACCGTTTGCGCGGTGGAATCGGCCGGCATGCCGATGCCATCGGCGATCTGCTTGGCCTGCTCGTCGGTCAGGCCCTTTTCGGGGTCCGCGAACACGGTGATGATCTTCTCGGGCGAGGAGTGGGCCACTTCCTCGATGTCCATGCCGCCTTCGCTCGAGGCGATGAACGCGACCTTCTGCGTGGCGCGGTCGGTCACGGCCGAGACGTAGTATTCCTTGTTGATGTCGGCGCCATCTTCGATGTAGAGGCGGCGCACCTTCTGGCCTTCGGGGCCGGTCTGGTGGGTCTTGAGCTGCATGCCGAGGATCTCGCCGGCGAGCTTCTTGACGTCCTCGATGGACTTGGCGACCTTGACGCCGCCGCCCTTGCCGCGGCCACCCGCGTGGATCTGGGCCTTGACGACCCACACCGGGCCTCCAAGTTTCTGGGCGGCCTCGACCGCCTCCTGAACCGTATAGGCCGGAATGCCGCGCGGCACCGGCACGCCGAACTTGGCAAGGATTTCCTTGCCTTGGTACTCGTGAATCTTCATGAGGGATGTCTCTCGGAAGGAGGAGGTTGAGAACGGGGGATCTGGGGTCTGAGGCGTCTTTGGCTCTGTTGCTCGCGGGCGACGGCAGCCTGACGGCTGGGGGCGGCGAACAACCGCGGACTGTATCATGGTGCGGCGCACCAATACTCGACGTGGCCTTGCGGTCAATACGTACTTTCTTCTAGCCCCTCTACGCATACTCCGATATGGCCAAGGTTTTCATCGACGGCGAAGCCGGCACCACCGGCTTGCAAATCCGCGAGCGGCTCCAGACGATGCCGCAGATCGAACTCGTGAGCATTGCGCCCGAGCTGCGAAAAGACGTGGCCGCCAAGCGCGAGCTGATGGCCGGCGTCGACCTGGTGGTGCTGTGCCTGCACGACGATGCGGCGCGCGAATCGGTCGCGCTGATCGACCAGCTGCCCGGCAAGAAGCCCAAGATCATCGACGCCTCCACCGCGCACCGCGTGGCGCCCGGCTGGGTGTTCGGCTTTCCCGAACTGGCGGCCGGCCACTGGCAGGCCGTGGCCGCGGCCGACCGCGTCGGCAACCCGGGCTGCTATGCCACCGGCGCCATCGCCATGGTGCGTCCGCTGGTCGACGCCGGCCTGCTGCCGGCCGACTTTCCGATTTCGCTGCCTTCGGTGAGCGGCTATTCGGGCGGCGGCCGGGCCATGATCGAAGACTACGAGAACGGCAAGGCGCCGCTTTTCGAGACCTACGCGCTCGGCCTCAAGCACAAGCACATTCCCGAGATCATGAAGTACACCGGCCTCACGCGCCGGCCGGTCTTCATTCCTTCGGTGGGCAATTTCAAGCAAGGCATGCTGGTGCAGCTGCCGCTGCACCTGGACCTGCTGCCCGGCAAGCCGAAGGCCGGCGACCTGCAAGAAGCCCTGGCCGCGCACTACGCCAAGAGCAACACGCCCGAGCAGTTCGTGAAGGTGCTGCCGCCGACCGATGACGGCAAGCTCGACGCGCTGGCGCTCAACGACACCAACCAGCTCGAGATCCGCGTGTTCCCGAACGAGGACCACCGCCACGCCGTGGTGATTGCGCGCCTGGACAACCTGGGCAAGGGCGCGAGCGGCGCCGCGGTGCAGAACCTGAAGCTGATGCTGGCGCTCTGAGCGCCCGCGGCTGAGCCGTTCCTGGCAGGCCGGGGCCGCGCGCCCGGCCGTCAGTCTTCGTCGAAATCGCTCCGCAGCACCTTGGCCACCACCGCGCCCGCAAAGCCGCGCGCCAACAGGAAGCGCGTTTGCCTGGCGCGCTCCTTCGCATCGGCGGGCGGTGCGTCGAAACGGCGGCGCCACAGGGCCGTGGCGCGCTCCACTTCGGTGTCCTGAAGGCTGGCCACGGCTTGCGCAATGGCCTCGGGCGCAATGCCCTTGGCCTGCAGCTCCTGCCGCACCCGCAGCGCGCCCGAGCGGGCGGCTCGCTGGTTCAGCACCGAGGCCACCACGCGCGGCTCGCTGATGAAGTCCTTGGCTGCCAGCTCATCGAGCGCGCGGGCCAGCTCGCCGGGTGTTTCTTCGTGCCTGGCCAGCTTGCGCTCCAGCTCCGCGCGCGAATGCTCGCGCTGGCTCAGGAGCCGCAGTGCGCGGCCTTTGAGGGAAGGGGCGCCGAAAGCCATGCGCTGCCTGCGCGCGTGCTCGCCGGCTTACTCGCCCTTGTCGGCTTTGTCGGCCTTGGCCGCCTTGGCGGGCTTCTCGGCCTTTTCGGGGGCGGGAGCGTTGGCATCGGCCGCCAGCAGCGGAATGCCCAGCGATTCGCGCACCTTGTTCTCGATCTCGCGCGAGAGTTCGGGGTTCTCGCGCAGGAACTCGCGGGCGTTGTCGCGGCCCTGGCCGATCTTTTCGCCGTTGTAGGCGTACCAGGCGCCCGACTTGTCGAGGATCTTGGCGTTCACGCCCATGTCGATGATCTCGCCCTCGCGGCTGATGCCTTCGCCGAACAGGATGTCGAACTCGGCCGTCTTGAACGGAGGCGAGACCTTGTTCTTCACCACCTTGACCTTGGTTTCGTTGCCGATGGCCTCGTCGCCCTTCTTGATGGTGCCGATGCGGCGGATGTCCAGCCGCACCGAGGCGTAGAACTTCAGCGCATTGCCGCCGGTGGTGGTTTCGGGCGAGCCGAACATCACGCCGATCTTCATGCGGATTTGGTTGATGAAGATGACCATGCAGTTGGTCTTCTTGATGGTGGCGGTGAGCTTGCGCAGCGCCTGGCTCATCAGGCGGGCCTGCAGGCCGGGCAGCGAGTCGCCCATTTCGCCTTCGATTTCGGCCTTGGGCGTGAGCGCGGCGACCGAGTCGACCACGATCAGGTCGACGGCGCCCGAGCGCACCAGCGAATCGACGATTTCAAGGGCCTGCTCGCCGGTGTCGGGCTGGCTGATGAGCAGGTCGGACAGGTTCACGCCGAGCTTCTGGGCGTACTGCACGTCGAGCGCGTGTTCGGCGTCGACGAAGGCGCAGGTGCCGGCCTGCTTCTGCATCTGGGCGATGACCTGCAGCGTGAGCGTGGTCTTGCCCGAGGATTCCGGGCCGTAGATCTCGATGACGCGGCCGCGCGGCAAGCCGCCGACGCCCAGCGCGATGTCCAGGCCGAGCGAGCCGGTGGAGACCACCTGGACGTCTTCGAGCGCCTCGCCTTCGCCGAGCCGCATGATCGTGCCCTTGCCGAACTGCTTTTCGATCTGGGCCAGCGCGGCCTGCAGGGCCTTGGCTTTTTCGCTGCCTGCGACCGAGATGCTGGTGCCCTTGACGAGTGCGTCCATGAAGAAATCTCCTTGAAAATCAACGGTTTGTGTGTGGATGCGGTCCATCTGCTTTTAATCACAGGCTGGATGCTTGAACAGTAGTGTAGAGGCTGATTGATTTGAGTAAACCCATTTTTTGGTCAGTTTGCTTTACCATCTAGCCGATGGCCGAATCCGCTTTTCCGACCGACCCGGACGCCTGGCGGCAGACCCACCTGGGCCGCCTGCTGGGCCATGCAATGCGCCGCTTCGACGAGCGCGTGCTCGAACTCATGGCGCATGACGTGAACGTGCCGCTGGCGCTGTCGAACCTTGCGGCGCGCGCGCAGGTGAGCGCGGCGCACATCCACATCACGCGGCACCTGGCGCGCGAGGGCTCGCGCCTGACCGAGCTCGCGCAGCGCGCCGGCATGACCAAGCAGGCGATGGGCGCGCTGGTGGACCAGTGCGAGGCCTGGGGCCTGGTCACGCGCGGGCCCGATCCGCTCGATGCGCGGGCGCGGCGCGTGCTCTTCACCACCGACGGCCTGGCCTGGCTCGACGCCTTCCGCGGCGCGGTGACACAGGCCGAGCGCGAGTTCCGCGCGAGCGTGGGCAACGACATTGCCACCGTGGTAACCATCGGACTCGAGGCCTACACGGCGGGCTAGACTCGGCAAAGAGACATGTGTGAACGCGGCGCCAGTGCGGCGCCCGAACCGGCCGGAGGTGGCTCATGCGGATTCTGATTGCGGAAGACGACCAGGTGCTGGCCGATGCCCTGCTGCGCAGCCTGCGCACCTCGGGCGCGGCGGTCGACCACGTGGCGAACGGATCGCAGGCCGACACCGCGCTCATGACGCACAGCGAGTTCGACCTGCTGATCCTCGACCTGGGGCTGCCCAACCTGCACGGCATCGAGATCCTGAAGCGGCTGCGCGCACGCGGCTCGCAGCTGCCGGTGCTGGTGCTCACCGCGGCCGACAGCGTGGAGGAGCGCGTCAAGGGCCTGGACCACGGCGCCGACGACTACATGGCCAAGCCCTTCAGCCTGCAGGAGCTCGAGGCGCGCGTGCGGGCGCTCACGCGGCGCGGCATGGGCGCCACCAGCAACACGATCCGCCACGGCCCGCTGGTGTACGACCAGGCCGGCCGGGTGGCCACCATCGACGGCAAGATGGTCGAGCTCTCGGCGCGCGAGCTGGGCCTGCTGGAGGTGCTGCTGCAGCGCGCCGGCCGCCTGGTCAGCAAGGACCAGCTGGTGGAGCGCCTGTGCGAATGGGGCGAGGAAGTGAGCCTGAACGCGATCGAGGTCTACATCCACCGGCTGCGCAAGAAGATCGAGAAGGGGCCGGTGCGCATTGCAACGGTCCGAGGCCTGGGCTACTGCCTCGAGAAGATTCCTTGACGCGCCGCCACGCGTAGTGCCCGAAGACCCCCGGGGGCAACTGCTTTGAAACTCTTCCAGCGCGCGCAGCGCTCCCTGTTCGGCGAGATCCTCGACTGGATGCTCACGCCGCTCCTGCTGCTGGTGCCGGTGAGCATCGGCGTGACGTGGCTGGTGGCGCAGGGCATTGCCAATGCGCCCTTCGACCGGGCGCTCGAATACAACGTGCAGACGCTGGCGCGGCTGGTCACGGTGCAGCAGGGGCAGACGCAGTTCGTGCTGCCGCAGCCGGCGCGCGAGATCCTGCGGGCCGACGGCGCCGACCGCGTCTATTACCAGGTGCTCGACAGCCACGGCGCACTGCTCAGCGGCGAGCCCGACGTGCCGCATCCCAACTCCGACGAGCCCCCGGTTCCCGGCGTGGTCACGCTGCGCAACGGCGAGATGCGGGGCAAGTCGGTGCGCGTGGCCTCGCTCTGGCTCGCGGGCCCCGACAGCGACGCGGAGCCGGCGCTGCTGCAGGTGGCCGAGACGCGCGAGAAGCAGTCGGTGCTGGCCACCGAGATCATCAAGGGCGTGCTGCTGCCGCAGTTCGCGATCCTGCCGCTGGCCGTGCTGCTGATCTGGCTGGCACTGGTGCGCGGCATCAAGCCGCTGTCGGTGGTGGAGGCGCGCATCCGCGAGCGGCGTCCGGGCGACCTGAGCCCGCTGGACGAGTCGTCGGTTCCGCTCGAAGTGGTGCCGCTGGTGTCGTCGGTCAACGAGCTGCTCGACAAGCTCAACGATTCGATCCACACGCAAAAGCGCTTCCTGGCCGATGCGGCGCACCAGCTCAAGACACCGCTCGCGGGCCTGCGCATGCAGGCCGACCTGGCGCAGCGCGAGGGCGCCAATGCCGACGAGCTCAAGCAGTCGCTCAAGCAGATCGGCCGCGCCAGCGTGCGCGCCACCCACACGGTGAACCAGCTGCTCTCGCTCGCGCGCGCCGAAAGCACCGGCGCCGGCACCGGCCGCCAGGCCTGCGACCTGGCGCGGCTCACCATCGAGGTGGTGCGCGAAGCGGTGCCGCGCGCGATCGAGAAGCGCATCGACCTGGGCTACGACGGCGCCGAGGCAGGCGCGCCCGGCGTGGTGATCGAAGGCAACCAGACCCTGCTCAAGGAGCTGGTGCGCAACCTGCTCGACAACGCGATCAACTACACGCCCTCGACCGCCGAGCGGCCCGGCGTGATCACCGCGCGCGTGCTGGCCGACCCGTTCGGCCACGTGGTGCTGCTGCAGGTGGAGGACAACGGGCCGGGCATTGCGGAGTCCGACCGCGAACTGGTGTTCGAGCCGTTCTACCGCGTGCTCGGCAACGAGGCCGACGGCTCGGGCCTGGGCCTGCCGATCGTGCGCGAGATCGCCAACCAGCACCATGCGCAGGTGAAGCTGGAAGACGCGCATCCGGGCCGGCAGCCGCCGGGGGCGCGCTTCACGGTGCGCTTCGAGGGCGAAGAAGCCGCGGCCTGACGAGACGCGGCGGCGGGGTCGTCAGGGCGTGCCCTTGGCGTCCTTGCGGATCTGGAGCCACTCGGGATGCACCTGGCGCGCGAGGCGCTGCGGTTCGCGCTCGTTGAAGCCGGCGGGCGTGAGGCCGAAGCCGGCCAGGTCGCCGCGCGACCACAGCCAGTACCCCAGGTTGGCGGCGAGCAGGGCCATCAGCACCAGGCGCAGTTTCATGGTGGCCGGTGCCTCAGAACGCCATGCCGCTCGGGCGCACGCTGACTTCGTCGCTCGAGACCAGCTGCAGCCCGCCGGCGGTGCGCACCTGGAGCTCGCCGCCCCAGGCCACGCCCTCGCACAGGCCGAAGCTGCCGTCGCTGAGCTGGACTTGCCGCCCGCGCAAGGCGTCGCGCGCGGCAAAGCGTTCGGCAAACGGCCCGAAGCCCTCGGCCTCGAAGGCCTGCACGCTGCGCACCAGCGGCGCGGCCAGCTCGGCCAGCACCTGGGGCGCGGTGGCATCGGGGCGCCACTGGCGCAGCCAGGCCGGCGGGGTGCGCATGCCATCGCCCTCGCGTGGACCGATGTTGATGCCGATGCCGATCACCAGGTAGCGCGGCGGGGCCGGCGCATCGGCGCGGCCCGCATGCGGCATGGCGGTTTCGATCAGGATGCCGGCCAGCTTGCGGTCCTCCACCCACAGGTCGTTGGGCCACTTGAGCGCGACCTTGGCCGCGCCCGTGGGATCGAGGCTTTCCGCCACGCTCACGCCCACGGCCAGCGAGAGGCCGGCCCAGTCGCGCGGCGCGAGCGGCAGGCCCAGCGAGAAGGTGAGGGAAGCGGCGCCTTGTTCTTCGCCCTGCTGCGCGCTCTGCCAGGGCCGGCCGAGGCGGCCGCGCCCGGCCGTCTGGCGCTCGGCCACCAGCAGCACCGGTTCGACATGTCCGGCGCGCGCGCGGCGCATCAGTTCTGTATTGGTGGAGTCGATCTCGGCCACCGCCTCGACCGCGAAGCCGGGCAAGAGCGGCGCCACCGCCGCAGCGATCCGGTCTTCGAGCCAGGCGGCCTGGGTACCCATCATGCTCAGCCCTTGGCGGCTCCGTCGGCCTTCTTGGACTTCTTTTTTTCCGACTTCTTTTCAGCCTTTTTTTCGGCTTTCTTGTCCGCCTTCCTGGCTTCCTTTTTCTCGGCCTTTTTCTTTTCGGTCTTCTTCCTGGCCTTTTTCTTCTTCTTCTTTTCTTCGTCTTCGTCCTTGGGCGTCAGCAGCGTGCCGCGGCAATTCTCGGAGCCGCACCAGCAGGGAAACTCGGACAGCAGCTTCGGCGTGTAGGGCTCGTCGATGATCAGGCCGTAGTCGTAGTTGAGCTCTTCTCCTGCAGCGATGTTGCGCAGCGCCTTGATATAAACGCGCCCATCGATCTCGTCGGCCTCGCAGTTCGGCTCGCACGAATGGTTGATCCAGCGCGCATCGTTGCCCTTGACGTTGCCGTCGATCACGCGCCCGTCGTCGATGTGGAAGTAGAAGGTGTGGTTCGGCTGGGCCGGGTCGTGCGGGTGGCGGCGCAGCGCCTCTTTCCAGCTGATGACTTCGCCCTTGTATTCGATCAGCGTTTCGCCCTCGGCCAGGTCGTCCACGGCGAACACGCCGTTGCCGTGGACATCCGAGCGCCGCATCTGGATGCGGCGGCCGGCGAATTGTGGGGATTTGGAAGGCATCGCCGAAGTCTGTTAGGTTGAATATGCACACATGCGCGTGTGCGCGTGCGCACACGCGGGAAGCCGCAGATTGTATGTGGCCCCCACGCTCCCGCACTGCGTGTCGTCGCTGCCCCCCGAAGGGGCCGCAGGCCGCCTTGAGGCGGCTCGGCGGCGGCCTGAGAACTCTTTTAGGAATTTGTTGATGAAGACCTTGGTAATCGCAGAAAAGCCGTCGGTGGCACAGGACATCGTCCGTGCACTCACGCCCGTGGCCGGCAAGTTCGAGAAGCATGACGAGCATTTCGAGAACGACAGCTACGTGGTAACCAGCGCGGTCGGCCACCTGGTCGAAATCCAGGCCCCGGAGGAGTTCGACGTCAAGCGGGGCAAGTGGAGCTTCGCGAACCTGCCGGTGATTCCGCCTCACTTCGACCTGAAGCCGGTCGACAAGACCAAGACGCGCCTGAACGCCGTGGTCAAGCAGGCCAAGCGCAAGGACGTGACGCAACTCATCAACGCCTGCGACGCGGGCCGCGAGGGCGAGCTGATCTTCCGCCTGATCGAGCAGTACGCGGGCGGCAAGACCGGCCTGAACAAGCCCGTGAAGCGCCTGTGGCTGCAGTCGATGACGCCGCAGGCCATCCGCGACGGCTTCGACGCGCTGCGCACCGAAAAGCAGATGCAGGGCCTGGCCGACGCCGCGCGCTCGCGCTCGGAGGCCGACTGGCTGGTGGGCATCAACGGCACGCGTGCCATGACGGCCTTCAATTCGCGCGACGGCGGATTCTTTCTGACGACGGTGGGCCGCGTGCAGACGCCCACGCTGTCGGTGGTGGTCGAGCGCGAGGAAAAGATCCGCAAGTTCGTGAGCCGCGACTACTGGGAAATCCACGGCGTGTTCCAGGCCGAGGCCGGCCAGTACCCGGGCAAGTGGTTCGACGCCAATTTCAAGAAGCCGCCGCCGGGCCCCGACGGCACGGCCGACGCCGAGATCCGCGCCGACCGCGTGTGGAGCGAGCGCGAGGCGCGCGAGATCGCCGATGCGGCGCGCGGCAAGCCCGCCACCGTCACCGAGGAAAGCAAGCCCACCACCCAGGCCTCGCCGATGCTGTTCGACCTGACCTCGCTGCAGCGCGAGGCCAACGGCCGCTTCGGCTTCTCGGCCAAGACCACGCTGGCGCTGGCGCAGAG
>NZ_JBFTPJ010000006.1:0-19020 GCF_056398445.1 Variovorax sp. 01T439_2 | reverse complement strand
GACCAAGGCCGATCCGAAGGACGTCTCGGCCGCGATGTCGCTCTACAGCTTCCCGACCATGGCCGAGCAGGTCTCGCCCACCTGGCTGGGCGGCGGCGCGGCCAAGGCGATGGCGGGCACGGCGGCGTTCCTGAAGGAGCAGGGCCGGGTGCAGGAGGTCAAGCCCGACTACAGCGCCTTCGTGACCACGGCCTACGTCGAGAAAGCCATGGGGAAGTAAGCCGCATGCCCACGCTCGACATCCGCGACCTCACGGTCAACTACGCCGTCAAGGGCGGCACGCTGCAGGCGCTGGCGCCGGTCAACCTCACGATGCGCGACGGCGACTTCGTCGTGGCGCTCGGCGCCTCGGGATGCGGCAAGACCACGCTGCTCAACAGCATTGCCGGCTTCCTGCCGCCTTCCACCGGCGACATCCTGCTCGACGGCAAGCCCGTGGTCGGCCCCGGCGCCGACCGCGGCGTGGTGTTCCAGAAGCATGCGCTGATGCCCTGGCTCAACGTGCGCGACAACGTGGCGCTGGGCCTGCGCCTGGCCGGCGCGGGCAAGGCCGAGCGCGACCGCGTCGCGGAAGAAAAGCTCGCGCTGGTGGGCCTGCAGCAGTACGCGGACCGCGCGGTGTACGAACTCTCTGGCGGCATGCAGCAGCGCGTGGGCATTGCGCGCGCGCTGGCCAGCGACCCGGCCGTGCTGCTCATGGACGAGCCCATGGGCGCGCTCGACGCGTTCACGCGCGAGCAGGTGCAGGAGATCCTGCTCAAGGCCTGGTCCAAGTCGAACAAGATGGTGTTCTTCATCACGCATTCGGTCGAGGAGGCGCTGTTCCTGGCCACGCGGCTGATCGTGATGAGCCCGAGCCCGGGGCGCATCTCGCACATCTACGACGAGGTTCCGTTCTCGCGCCAGTTCCTGTCGCACGGCGACTCGCGCAAGGTGAAGTCGGAGCCCGAATTCATCCGCATGCGCGAAGAGGTTCTTTCGATCATTCATCATCGCGAGGCTGCCCATGCCTGAGGCCACCATTGCAACGCCCGTCGCCATGACACCCCCTTCCAAGCCCGCCGCACCGCCGCCGGTAGCGGCCGGCGCCAAGCTCAAGACCAGCGCCTTCAAGGTGCCGGGCGAGGGCTCGAGCGTGACCATCAGCGTGGTCACGGTGGTGGCGCTGGTGGCGCTGTGGTTCCTCGTGACCAACATGGGCTGGGTCAAGCCGCTCTTCCTGCCCACGCCGCAGGCAGTGTTCCAGCAGTTCTACGAATACCTCACGGGGCAGGCCAACGACAAGCCGCTGTGGCAGCACTTCCTTGCGAGCATGTTCCGCGTGTTCTCGGCCTTCCTGCTGGCCTGCATCACGGCCATTCCGGTGGGCATTGCGATGGGCATGAGCCGCTTCTGGCGCGGCATCTTCGATCCGCCGCTGGAGTTCTACCGGCCGCTGCCGCCGCTGGCCTACCTGCCGCTGATCATCATCTGGTTCGGCATCGACGAGCTGCCCAAGGTGCTGCTGATCTTCCTGAGCTGCTTCGCGCCGCTGGCGCTGGCCGCGCGCTCGGGCATGCGCAGCGCGTCGCAGGAGCAGATCAACGCCGCGTATTCGATGGGCGCGAGCTACATGCAGGTGATCCGGCACGTCATATTGCCGTCGGCGCTGCCCGACATCCTGGTGGGCATGCGCATTGCCATCGGCTTCGGCTGGACCACGCTGGTGGCGGCCGAGATGGTGGCGGCCAACATGGGCCTGGGCCAGATGGTGCTGAACGCGTCGAACTTCCTGCGCACCGACATCGTCATCATGGGCATCATCGTCATCGGCGTGGTGGCCTATCTGTTCGACCTGCTGATGCGGTGGCTCGAGCGGCGCCTGGTACCCTGGAAAGGGCGCATGTAGCAGCAGTAGCCACAGAAGAAGAGGGAGGAGAGGCCAGCACCTGCAGCGCGGGCGGCAGCGGCGGCATCGCGGGCGGATTGCCGTGCCGGGCCATCGACTGCTCCAGGAAGTCGAGCATGGTGCGCATCGCGGCGCTGTTGTGGCGGCGCTGCGAGTAGGCGGCATACAGCCAGTGGTCGCTGGGCATGTGCTCGCGCAGCACCGGCACCAGCGCGCCGCGCTCCAGGTGCGACTGCGCCAGCGGCTCGGGCACGTAGGCCACGCCCGCGCCGCGCAGCGCCAGCTCGATGAGCGCAACGGCGTCGTTGGCCTCCATGCGGCTGTGCACCGGCACCTCGACCGCCTTGCCGCCGGTCTCGAAGGGCAGGTGGGTGGTGGGCTTGGCCGAATAGCTCAGCACGTCGTGGCGGCCCAGGTCTTCGGGCACCGCGGGAATGCCGCGCCGCGCCCAGTAGGCCGGGCTCGCGCAGACCACCATGTCGAAAGGCACCAGCCGGCGCACGATCAGGTTCATGTCGTCGATGCGCCCGCCCGTCAGGTGGATGTCGATGCCTTCCTCGATCAGGTCGAGGTCGTCGTTGGTGAACACCAGGCTCACATACACGTCGGGGTAGAGCTGGATGAACTCGGCGATCACGTCGGACAGCCAGCCCGCGATCAGCCCGTGCGGCGCGCTCATGCGCAGCCGCCCCTGCGGGTGCGAGCCGTGGGCCTGCAGGTCGTTGAGCGTGTTCTCGGCCATGGCCACCAGCTCGGTGCTGCGGTCGAGCAGCACCTGGCCGGCATCGGTCAGGCTCAGCGAACGGGTGGAGCGGTTGAGCAGGCGCACGCCGCTGCGCGTTTCGAGTTCCGCCACGTAGCGGCTGACCGTGGCTTTCGACATGCCGAGCGAAATGGCCGCGCGGGAGAAGCTGCGCCGGAACGCCACTTCGCGGAATGTTTTGATGAGATCGAGGCCGTCCATGATGGGCGCATTGTTCCAGCATCGGGGGTGGGGCCGCGGGCCGTAGGGGCATCCCCCGTTTTCCCTTCCTAGCGCGTGCGCTGCTTCGCCACGAACTCCGGGGTCACCGCTGCGCCCTGCTTGTTTCCGAATTGCGCGATGACGTAGTTGGCGAGCGCCGCGACCTCGGTGTCCGTATAGGCCTTGCCGAACGCCGGCATGTAGACCTCCTGGTYGCGCACGCGCATCTTCACGCCCTGCAGGATCATCTGCGTGACGTTGGAGCCGTCCGGGTCGTTCACGCCGCGCGTCCCCAGCAGCGACGCGTTGGCGCTCTGCTGGCCTTGTCCGTTCCACTGGTGGCAGCTCGCGCACGCCGCGGCGAAGAGCCGCAGCCCCTGCTCGTGGCCTTCGGCCGTGCTGGTGGCGGGCGCTGCCGCGCTCGCGGCCACGGCCCATGGCGCCTTCGCATCGATTTCGATCGGGTTCTTGCCGGCCTTCGCGGGCACCGTGCGCAGGTAGCTCACGAGCGCCGAGGCGTCCTCCGGCTTCAGGTACTGCAGGCTGTGCTCCACCGCCTCGCCCATCGGCCCCGAGGCCGAGCCGCGGCCCGCTGCGTGGCCGGTCGTCAGGTACGAGGCAATCTCGGCATCGCTCCAGGCGCCGATGCCGTGCTTCGCGTCCGACGTGATGTTGTAGGCGCGCCAGCCCTGGATCGATTCGCCCGCGAGGTTGTTGTCCGCATCCATCGCGAAGGCGAAGTTGCGCGGCGTGTGGCATTCCGCGCAGTGGCCGAGCGCCGTGGCAAGGTACTTGCCCTGGTTCCACGCAGGCGGCTTCGACGCATCGGCCTCGAAGCGGCTGCTCTTGAAGAAGGCCGCGTTCCACAAGCCCATCGCCCAGCGCTGGTTGAACGGAAAGCCCAGGTCGGCCTCCCGGTTCGGCTGGCTCACCTTGGGCAGGCTGAACAGGTAGGCCTTGATCGCAAGCACGTCATTGCGGCTCAGCGCGGTGTACGAGGTATACGGGAACGCCGGGTACAGGCGTTTTCCGTCCGCGCGCACGCCGTCGTGCAGCGCGCGCACGAAGTCGTCGTCGCTCCATTTGCCGATGCCCGTTTCCGGGTCCGCGGTGATGTTCGACGTGTAGATCGTGCCGAAAGGCAGCACGAAGGGCAGGCCGCCCGCGAAGGGCTGCCCCTTGCCGCCGGGCACGGTGTGGCATGCGATGCAGTCGGCCGCCTTGGTGAGGTATTCGCCGCGCACGAGCAGCGCCGCATTGGCGGGCGCGCCGGCCAGCACCGGCGCCTCGCCTTCGGACTTGTCGCTGCGGTTCAGGAAGAAATACAGCGCTGCGCCCACGACGAACACCGCCACCAGCAGGTTGAACAGCCGCTTCATGCTGCGCTCCTTGCGCCGAGCCCGGAGAGCCCCGCATTGGCGATCTTCTTCTTCAGCGCCTCCTTGTCCTGCGCCAGCAGTGCGCGGTTCACCGGCAGTGCGCGCAGCCGCACGCCCGTCGCCGCGAAGATCGCGTTGGCCAGAGCCGGCGCGGCGATGGCGGTGCCGACTTCGCCAAGCCCGCCGGGCGCTTCGCCGCTCTTCACGGTGTGGACCTCGACCGGCGGCGCCTCGTTGATGCGCAGCATCCGGTAGTCGTGGAAGTTGCTCTGCTCGATGGCCCCCTCGCGCAGCGTGATCTCGCTGAAGAGCGCCGCGCTCAGCCCGAACAGCAGCCCGCCCTGGATCTGCGCCTCGATGGAGCCTGTGTTCACGGCAATGCCGCAATCGACCGCGACCACCGCGCGCCGCATGCGCACTTCGCCCTGCGGCGTGACCTCGGCCTCGACGATGGCGCACACGCGGCTGCCGAAGGCATCGCCCACGGCCACGCCGCGTCCGACGCGCGCCGCCAGCGCGCCCTGGCCCCAGCCGATCTTGCCGGCCGCCAGGTCGAGCACCGCGAGCGTGCGCGGGTTCTTCTTCAGCATGGCGCGCCGGTAGGCTACGGGGTCTTTCTTCGCGCGGTGCGCGAGCTCGTCGATGAAGCTCTCCATCACGAAGAGGTTGTGCGTCGGCCCCACGCCGCGCCACCAGCCGACGTTCAGGCCCGCCGGCATGTCGTGCCGCACCCACTCGACCTTGAGGTTCGGCAGGTCGTAGCAAGGTTCGGCGATGCATTCGATCAGGTCGCTGTCCATGCCGTCCTTGCCCATGAAGGCGGGGGCCCAGCGGCCCAGCACCGTGCCGCCCGCGATGCGGTCGCCGAACCAGAGGATCTGGCCGTCGCCGTCGACCACGGCCGAGATGTCGTCGTGGTACATCGGGCGCACGATGTCGTGGCGGATGTCTTCCTCGCGCGTCCACACCACCTTGAGCGGATAGGGCACCTGCTTGGCGAAGGCCACGGCCTGCTCGACCGAATCGGTCTCCAGCCGGCGGCCGAAGCCGCCGCCCAGGTACTGGTTGTGCAGCACGACCTTGTCTTCGGCAACGCCCGCGATCTTGGCCGCGGCGCTCACGCAGCGCGTCGGCACCTGCGTGCCGACCCAGATCTCGCACTGGTCGGGCCGCACGTGCACCGTGGTGTTGAGCGGCTCCATCGTGGCGTGGGCCAGCATCGGCAGGTCGTAGGTGGCCTGCACCAGCGTGCCTTCGGGCCGCTTGCCGGTTTCCTTGCCGACGATGGCCTTGTCCTTGGCCAGCGCGTTGGCCAGCGACGCGCGCAGCTGCTGCGTGGTGAGCGCGGCGTTCTGCCCCGGCGTCCACTGCACCTTCAATGCATCGAGTCCGCGCTTCGCGGCCCAGAAATGCTCGCCCACCACGGCCACCGCGTCCTTGATGCGCAGCACGTCGACCACGCCGGGAATCGCCCGCGCCGCCTTGTCGTCCACCGAGGCCAGCACGCCTCCGAGCGTGGGGCAGGCCCTGACCGTGGCCACCTTCATGCCCGGCAGGCGCACGTCGATGCCGAACTGCGTGGAGCCGTCGACCTTGCCGGCCGAATCGACGCGCCGCAGCGGCTGGCCGATCAGCTTGAAATCCTTCGGCTCCTTCAGCGTCACCTTTTCCGGCATCGGCAATTTGGCAGCGGCACCGGCGAGTGCGCCGAAACCGAGCTGCTGCCCCGAAGGCGCATGGCTCACCACGCCGCGCGCGACCGTGCAGCCCGCGGGGTCGACCTTCCACTGCGCGGCGGCGGCGCCCACCAGCAGCGTGCGCGCCACCGCGCCCGCCTCGCGCAGCACGCCGTAGGTGCCGCGCGTGCTGGTCGAGCCGCCGGTGATCTGGCCGCCGAGCAGCGGCATGCCGTAGAGCGCTTCGCTCGGCGGCGAATGTTCGACGCGCACCTGGTCGAGCTCGACGCCCAGTTCCTCGGCCAGCAGCATCGCCGAGCCGGTGTAGATTGCCTGGCCCATCTCGGCCATCGGCATCACGAGGCGCACGCCGCCGTCGGCATCGATGCGGACAAAGGCATTGGGCGCGAATGCCGGGTTGCCGTCCGCGAGCGCGGCGGCCGCGTCGCCCGGCTGYTGCCTGGGGCTGATCGCGGCAAGGGCCTTGCCCGCGCCGAACCAGGTGAAGGCCAGCGCCAGGCCGCCGGCCTGCAGCGCGCTGCGCCGGCTGATGCCTGCGGCGGGCTTCACGATGCGCTCCTGGCCGGCATGGCAACCACCGACTGCAGCACCTCGGCCTTGCCGGTTGCGGCCTGCTTGATGGCCGCGCGGATCCGCGAGTAGGTACAGCACCGGCAGACGTTGCCCGCCATGGCCAGGTCGATGTCGGCATCGCTCGGGTTGGGCGTGCGCTGGATCAGCGCGGCCGCCGACATGATCTGGCCGGACTGGCAGTAGCCGCACTGCACCACGTCGACGTCGAGCCAGGCTTTCTGGATGCTCTTGCCCGCAGGGGTCTGCGAGACGGCTTCGATGGTGGTGATGGCCTTCTTGCCGATCGAGCCGACCGGCAGCACGCACGAGCGCACGGGCTGGCCGTCGAGGTGCACGGTGCAGGCGCCGCACTGGGCGATGCCGCAACCGAACTTGGTGCCGGTCAGGCCGACGATGTCGCGCAATGCCCAGAGCAGGGGCATGTCCTCGGGCGCGTTGACGGCAACGGACTGGCCGTTGATGTTGAGATCGATCATGGGCCCTGCCTTTTCTCTGGGGTTCGCCGTGGGTGGCAGCGAACCATAGCGCGACTTCGGAAAGCGCGCTTGGCGGGCAGGGCAGCGATCGACCGGGTTGCCCGGACTTCATCGACGGGTGCTCATCGAAAGCACCCGAAGGTATTCATCGCCGTGCGGAGACGGCGGCCGAGACCCGCAGGAGCCTCAGGCGGGGGTCGCCTGCGCAGGCGCCTGCAGCGGCGGCGTGCCGGTCTTGAACATGCTTGCGAGCTGCGCGCGCAATTCCGGCGTGTCGGCGTGGCCGTGGACGGCCACGGCGTGCTGGATGGCGGCATCGAGCAGTTCGCTCTCGCTATCGGCGGAGAGCGCGACACTGCAGTTCATCGTGCTTGGAAACTCGCGGCAGTCGATGTATTGGCGTGACATGGTGGCTCCTGGAATGCCCTTTCGGGCGTGATTCGAAGGCCAGGCCGGTCGGCAGGGGCCGGCTGGGGGCTACCCATGCAGGCGTCAAACCGTGTTTCGTCGATGGCCATGTGTATCCCCGCCGCCGGCAGGCGGCCTGCGCGCCCCGTGTCTGCCTATACTGCTTTGGTGGTGAACTTTGGTGGCAAAGGGCCTGCGAGCATCCTGCGTCTCGATGCGTGCAGGCGCCATACGCAGCAATGCGTATGCACCGTGAAAGGGGCATGCCATGACACACCTGATGCGCAACGACCGAGCGGGCGCGCTTCGCCTGCTGGAGCAGCTGGAGTCCGGGCATTCGCCGATGCGGCCCCATGGCGCCGGCAGCAGCGGCCTGCGCACAAGTCCGCGCATCGCCGCCAAGGCACCGGGCCGCAGCGAGTTCCGCCGCGCCGCATGGCAGGCCGACCGCTACCGGCGCGCGGGGCTGGAGCATGCGGTGGCGGTGGCCTTCCTGTACCGGCTCGCCTGCCGCGCCGCGGTTCCGCTGCCTGATGTGCCGCTCTCCGATGCCCCGCTGGCCGGCCTCACACCGCGCGAGGGCGACGTCATGCACTGGCTCTCGCGCGGCAAGACCGACGCCGAGATCGCCGCGCTGCTGGAGATCAGCCCGCGCACCGTCCACAAGCACCTGGAGCATGTGTACGTGAAGCTGGGCGTCGAGACGCGCACTGCGGCCGTGGTGCGCGCGCTGGCCATGGGCAAGACCTCCTGAGAGCCTGTCTGCGGTCTGCTTTGTTCAGGGCGCGATCACGCCGACGGGGGACATTCGCGGAGGGGAGTACCCGGTGGCCTGTGCACGCGCCCTCAACTGACGACCGCACCGCCCCTCGCCCTCAGCGCGAGGCCACCGCCACCGGCGCATCGGCCGGGGATGCGGAGCGCCCGATCATCCAGGCGCACGCGGCCGACACCACGCCCGCGAACAGCACGTACATGCAGATCTGCCACGGCTGGCCGCCGCCCGACTTGAGCAGCGCGGTCGCGACGATCGGCGTGATGCCCGAGGCGAAGATGCCCGAGAACTGGTAGACGAAGGAGATGCCGGTGTAGCGCACCTTGGCGTCGAACAGATCGCAGAACAGCGCCGCCTCCGGCCCGTACACCGAGGCATACAGGATGCCGAAGGGGATGATGATCGCGAGCCACACCAGGAGCACGCTGCCGCCGCTGTGCGTCATGAGCCAGAAGCCCGGAAACGCCGACACCGCAGTGATCAGCGAACCCCACATGTAGACCTTGCCGCGCCCCATCCGGTCGGACAGGCGGCCGAAGAAGGGAATGAAGAAGATCATCACCACCGCCGCGGCCATCACGCCCAGCAACGCGTCGGTGCGGCTGATCTTGAGGGTGCCGGTCAGGTAGTTGATGGAGAACACGCCGAAGATGTTGAAGAACACCCCGTCGATGTAGCGCGCGCCCATGCCCTTGAGCACATTGCCCGGATAGCGCCGCAGCATGTCCATGAACGGAATGCGCAGCTCGGCGTTGCGTGCCTTCACGGCCGCGAACTCCGGCGTTTCCTGCACGTGCAGCCGGATGTACATGCCCACGCCCACCATCACGCCGGAAATCAGGAACGCGATGCGCCAGCCCCATGCGAGGAACTGCGCGTCGGTCAGCAGCCATGACAGCAGCGCCACCACGCCCGAGGCCATGCACAGGCCGATCGCCAGCCCGATCTGCGGCAGCGAGGCATAGAAGCCGCGCTTGCCCTTGGGCGCGTATTCATACGCCATCAGCACCGCGCCGCCCCATTCGCCGCCCAGGCCGATGCCCTGCGCCACGCGAAGCAGAAGCAGCAGCAGGGGCGCCGCGATGCCGATCTGCGCATAGGTGGGCACCAGGCCGATCAGGAAGGTGGCGACGCCCATGATCATCAGCGTGATGATCAGCATGCTCTTGCGGCCGATCTTGTCGCCGAAGTGGCCGAAGATCACGCCGCCCAGCGGCCGCGTGACAAAGCCCACGGCAAAGGTGGTGTAGGCCAGCAAGGTCGACACCACCGGGTCGCTGCCCGGGAAGTAGAGCTTGTTGAACACGATGCCGGCCACCACGCCGTACAGGAAGAAGTCGTACCACTCGATGGTGGCGCCCACCAGGGCCGAAGCCACCACCCTGCGAATCGCTTTCTCGTCGCTTGTGCTCATGTCGTTGTCTCCGATGTGGTTGTCGCGGCGGCTGCCGCCCTCACGTCCTCCCTGATCATGTCGACGGCCTTCTCGGCCATCATCACGGCCGGTGCGTTGGTGTTGCCCGACACCAGCGTGGGCATGGCCGAGCAGTCGACCACGCGCAGCCCGGCCACGCCGTGCACGCGAAGGCGCGCATCGACCACCGCGAGCGGGTCGCTGCCCATGCGGCAGGTGCCCGTGGGATGGAAGATGGTGGCGCCGTTGTTGCGGCAGAACTCCAGCAGCTCGGCATCGCTCGCGGCCTCGGGGCCGGGCTTCACCTCGCGCTTCACGTAGGGCCGCATCGCGGGCGCCTCTGCAATGGCGCGCGCCGCCTTCACGCCGGCCACGGTGGTGGCGCGGTCGAGCTCGGTGGAAAGGTAGTTGGGCTGCATCTCGGGCGGCTCGGCCGCGTCGAGCGAGCGGATGCGCACGTGCCCGCGCGACTCGGGCCGCAGCTGGCACACCGACATCGTGAAGCCCGAGTACGGATGCACCTTGCCGCCCGCCATGTCGGCCGAGAGCGTGGCCACGTGGAACTGGATGTCGGGCGTCGCGGCCACCGGCCGGCCGTTTGCGTCCTTCAGCGCGCGCATGAAGCAGCCGCCCTGGTTGATGCCCACCGCGAGCGGGCCGGTGCGGCGCATCAGCCATTCCAGGCCCATGCTCGCCTGGCCGAACCAGGAGTTGAGCTGGTCGTTGGTGGTGATGGGCTTGCTGCACTCGTAGCCCAGCCGGATCTGCAGGTGGTCCTGCAGGTTCTCGCCCACGCCGGGCAGCACCTGCACCGGCGCAATGCCCATGCGCTCGAGCAGCGCGCGCGGACCGATGCCCGAGAGCTGCAGCAGCTGCGGCGACTGGATCGAACCGGCCGACAACAGCACCTCGGCGCGGCAGCGCGCGGTTTTCATCTCGCCGCCCTGGCGGTAGGTGACGCCCACGGCGCGCCGGCCGTCGAACACCAGCCGGCTGGCCAGCGCATCGGTCTCGATGCGCAGGTTCGGCCGGTGGCGCGCCGGCACCAGGTAGGCCTTGGCGGTGCTGCAGCGCCAGCCCTTGTGCGTGGTGAGCTGGTAGTAGCCCGCGCCTTCCTGCGCGGCGCCGTTGAAGTCGTCGGTGCGCGGCACGCCGATCTGCTGCGCGCCGCCGATGAAGGCCTCGATGAGTTCGTGCTTCGCTGCAATGTCCGACACCTTCAGCGGCCCGTCGCCGCCGTGGAAAGCGCTCGCGCCGCGCTCGTTGCCTTCGGAGCGGATGAAGTAGGGCAGCACCTCGTCATAGCTCCAGCCCGCATTGCCGAGCGCGGCCCAGTGGTCGTAGTCCTCGCGCTGGCCGCGGATGTAGATCAGTCCGTTGATCGAGCTCGAGCCGCCCAGCGTCTTGCCGCGGGGCCAGTAGATGCGCCGGCCGTTCATGTTGGGGTCGGGGTCGGTCTCGAAGCGCCAGTTGTAGGTGGGGCTCCACATCGTCTTGCCGTAGCCGATGGGCAGGTGGATCCAGAGCGACCGGTCCACCGGCCCCGCCTCGAGCAGCAGCACGCGCGTGGCCGGGTCTTCGCTCAGCCGGCCAGCCAGCACGCAGCCGGCCGATCCGGCGCCGACGACGATGTAGTCGAACTCTTCATCACGCATGCAGGGCACCCGGGGAGTGGAACAATCGCTTCGCTTGCTTGCATCCTAGGTTATTGTTTTTCGGAACGCAATGTTCCATTTTTAAGGTTTACCCGCATGCCACGTCCCGCGCGCCCCGCAGCCGCCGTGTCTTCGCCATCGCTTTCCGTGCCCGCCGCGGAGGAGTCCGCCTCCGGCTCGTCGGCCGAGCGCAGCCTGCGCCTGCTGGCCCTGCTGGCCAGCGAAGGCCGCGCCCTCACGCTCGCCGACCTGGCCGCGCAGCTGGGGCTGCCCAAGGGCACGGCGCACCGCATCTGCACCCAGCTGCTGGCCACCGGCTTCCTGGCGCGCGACGTGGACGAGCGTTCGTTCAGCGTCGGCCCCGCGCTGCGCAAGCTGGCCTTCGACACCCTGAACCACGGCACGGTGCGCGGCCTGCGGCACGAGGTGCTGTCCGAACTCGTGCGGCAGGTCGGCGAAACCTGCAACCTCACCACGCTCGACGGCGCCCAGGTGCTGTACCTCGACCGCGTGGAGGCGAAGTGGCCGCTGCGGCTCACGCTCGATGTCGGCTCGCATGTGCCGCTGCACTGCACCGCAAGCGGCAAGCTGTTCCTCGCGCAGATGCCCAGGAAGGAGCGCGACGCGTTCATCGAGCAACTGCCGCTTGCGCGCATGACGGCCAACACGCTCGTCAAGGCCGACGCGCTGCGCACCGAGTGCGATGCGATCGCCAAGCGCGGCTATTCGCGCGACTGCGAGGAATTCATCGCGGGGCTGGTGGCCGTGGCGGTGCCGGTGCGCGACGCGGCCGGGCAGGTGCGTGCGGCGCTCGCGGTGCACGCGCCGACCGCGCGCATGTCGATGGAAGAGGCGGTGAAGCGCATCGATGCGCTCAAGGCCGCCGCGCAGCGCATGGGCACGCTGCTCTGAGCGCAGGCCCTTTGGCTTGCGGTGCGACGCCTCAGCGCCACTGCAGCAGCAGCGACCACGGCTGCCAGCTCATGTGGCGGTCGGTGCAGCCCGCCGCGCCGAGGGTGCAGCCGGCGGGCAGGTAGTAGCTGGGATCGAGCGTCCGCGTGCCGGGGGCAAAGTCGAGCCGCCTGCGCGTGACCGACTGCAGCACGTTGCCGCCGATGGTGTCGAAGCCCCGCTCGTCGACCTTCACCACCACGTCGCAATGCATCGGCAGCGGCTCGCCGCCCGTGGCCCGCGTTGCCAGCACGCCGCCGATCCTTTCGAAGCTGTCGAGCTCCGATGCCGCGCCGCGCGTGTGGCAGGCCAGGTCGCCCACGCGCGGCGGCGTGCGCGCGAGGTCGCAGGCGCGCATCGCGTAGCGCGTCTCGTGGCCGGTGGCCTCGGCGGCGCCGGCCTGCCAGGCGGCGCCTGCGTAGTCCGCATGCGCTTCCGAGAACACGAACTCGTCCGCGCCCAGCCCCGCCTGCTGCGCGAGCCAGCTCATGAAGGCCGCCGACCATGGCGTGTCGATCGCCGCGACGCGATTGACCGCGGTGGCCATCGCACGCAGCTCGGCCGCGTCGAGGCCCTGGTCCGGCCCCACGCCCAGCCCCCGCAGGTGCGAGGCGCTCGCCTGGTTGAGCGCCTGCAGCAGCAGCGTGCGGTCGGCCGGTTGCAGCGCGCCAAAGCGCACCAGCGAAGGCAGCGGGGTGCGGGGCTGCGGCACCGCCTCCCAATAGCCGAGCACGCGCTGCCACGGCGCGGCGCTCGCGAGCGTGGGGCGCGAATCCTCGGCTTCGGAACGGCCCGATTCGACGAGCCGGCCTTCGGCGTCCATCGTCTGCGCGCCGAAGGCCTCGTGCTCGCGCTGCGCGGCGGCGGCCATCGCGAGAGCGCGCGGCGGCGGCGTCCGCATGGCGGTGTCCAGGCAAGCCGATTCGGCGGCGGCACCTGCCGATGCAAACAGGAGCACCGTGGCCGCCGCAAGCGCGCGTCCCGGTGGCCGAGAAAAGAATGAAGAAGTCAGCATGTCGCGCGCAGCATAGCCAGCGCGGGCGTTGCCGTGCGGAATCTTGCCGCTCAGGCCATGGCCAGCGCGGCCACGGAGCGCGCCACGCTCACGGCCGCCAGCGCCACCAGCAGGTTCAGCACATGCCGGCGGAACTGCGCGGGCGACACGCCCTTGAACGAGCGCTGGCCCCACCAGATGCCGGCCAGCATCGCGGGCGCGAGCCACAGCGCCCACTTCAGCGTGCCGGCCCCGAGCAGGTGGCCCGACGCGGCATGCGCGGCCGCGGGCATGAGCGCGGCGCTTGCGAGCGACACCACGTCGCTGAAGAGCAGCAGCGCGATCATGGTGGCGCGCAGGGCGGCCGGCGCCATCGCGGTGGTGCTCAGCAGCACCGCAATGGCAATGCCGCCGATGGCCGCCACGCCGTTGATGAAGCCCGAGGCCAGCCCGGCCGCAAAGCGCACCGCGCGCGTGGGCACCAGCGTGGCACGCGTGCCGGCGCGCAGCAGCAGCGCGGCGGCCATCAGCAGCGCGCCGATCAGCAGGCGCAGCGGCGTCTCGGGCAGCCAGGCCAGCAGCGCGACGCCGAGCGGAATGAACAGCAGGTTGCCCAGCATCAGCCAACCGAGCCAGGGCATGTCGACGTCGCGCGCAATGCCGCGCAGCTGGCTCAGGCTCGCGAGGATCTCGAGCATGAAGATGGCCGGCACCACCAGCGCGGGCGACACCACCAGCGAGAGCCCCGCCACCGTGACCGCCGAGAAGCCGAAGCCCGCGAAGCCGCGCACCACGCCGGCCGCGAACACCACGCACAGGCTGTAGGCGAGCAGCGCCGGCGCCAGCGGCGGCACCAGCAGTTCCCCGGCCGTCATGTGTCAAACAGCGGCAGCAGCTTCAGCCGTTGCACCTTTCCCGAAGGCCCGCGCGGCAGGTCCGTGACAAAGCGGTAGTGGCCCGGCGCCTTGTAGCGGCCGAGCACCTCGGTGCTGAAGGCGCGCAATTCGTCCTCGGTGCAGGCGCAGCCGTCGCGCAGCACGATGCACACGCCGATCTCCTGGCCGTAGTGGCGGTCGGGCACGCCCACCGCCGCGGCCTCGAGCACGGCAGGATGCCGCAGCAGCGCCTCGTCGATCTCGCGCGGGGCGATGTTCTCGCCGCCCTTGATGATCAGTTCCTTGATGCGGCCGGTCACGAAGAAGAAGCCATCGGCGTCGCGATGGCCGAGGTCGCCGGTGCGCAGCCATCCGTCGGGCGTGAAGCTCGCGCGCGTGGCTTCCTCGTTCTTGTAGTAGCCGCGCATCACGTTGGGGCCGCGGATGGCCAGCTCGCCGGTGGTGCCGTCGGGCACCTCGGCCAGCGCGGCATCGATGACGCGTGCCTCGCAGCCCGAGGCGCGGCCCACCGAGCCCAGCTTGCGCAGTGCGGGATCGAGCGGGTTCGAAAATGACGGCGCCGCGGTTTCGGTGAGGCCCATGGTCTCGACGATGCCGATGCCGAACTTCTGCTCGAAGGCGCGGTGGTGCTCCGGCGGCAGCGCGGCCGATGCCGAGCGGCAGAAGCGGATGGCGGCGGTCTGCGCGGGCGGCGGCTCATCGCCTTCGAGCAGGTACGAGATCATGGTGGGCACCACGTTGATCCAGCTGCACCGCGTGCCCGAGGCCTGCTCCCAGAAGCGCCCAGCCGAGAATTTCGGCGGCATCGCGAGGCTGCCGCCGTGGGCGAGCGGCGCGAGCATGGTCACGGCGAACGCGTTGATGTGATAGAGCGGCAGCACGGCCAGCACGCGGTCGGCGGGCTGCAGCGCATGCTCGGCGCTGATCGCATGCGCATTGGCCGCGAGGTTGCCTTGCGTGAGCATCACGCCCTTGGGCATGCCTGTGGTGCCCGAGGTGTACATCAGCAGGGCCACGTCGCCGGCTGTGGGGGGCGCAACCTCATGCAGGGGCTCCGCCTGCGCCTCCTGCGCTTCGCCCGGCAGCGCCTCGGCGTCGGGGCTCGCCACCAACACTTCGACCGGCCGGCCGATGCCATCGAGCATCGCGCGCACGCGTGCTTCCCACTCGGGCGCGACGCAGACCACGCGGCAATCCGAATGCGCGAGCACATAGCGCATCTGCTCGGGTTGCGACAGCAGGTTGACCGGGTTCACGCACAGGCCGCCATGCATGGCGCCGAGCAGCATGCGCAGCGTCTGCAGGCCATTGGGCATGACCACCGACACCGTGTCGCCCGGCCGTGCGCCATGCGCGTGCAGCACCGCCGCCACCGTACGGCAGCCGCGCGCGAGCTCGCCAAAGCCGATGCTCTTGCGCCCGCCTTCGGTGGACAGCGCATACACCGCCTGCGGCCGTGCCGCCGCCTGCAGCTCGATCAGTTCATGAACGGTGGAGGCCGCCACGGTCAGCTTGCACCATATTCGGCGAAGTAGGCGCCGAAGATGTCGTCCTCGCTGGGAACCCGCTCCGGAATCGGCCGCGACACGCGCGTGATGTTCAGGTAGTGCCGATAGTTCATGTTGTCGGAGAAGTTGTTCTTGCCCCAGGTGCCGCAGCCCATCGACAGCGAGAACGGCAGGCCGTTGTCGAAGCTGCCGCCGGTGGCGATGCAGTGCGCCTGGTCGACGATCACGCGCGACACCGGCAGCGTGAGGCCGAGCCTCAATGCGCGCTCGGGCACCGTGCTGTGCAGGCCGACCGAATGGCCCGCGCCTTCGTAGGCATAGATGCGCTCGACGGTGGCGGCAGCCTCGTCGAAATCGCGCGCCGAATAGATCGCGAGCACCGGGCTCAGCTTCTCGCCCGAGAACGGATGCGCGTGGCCCACGCCGTCCTCGGCGACCATGAGGACGCGCGGGTCCCTGGCCGCAATGGCCAGCCAGCCCTCGCGGTTGGCACCGTCGAGGGCCGCCGCGCGCTCGGCGATCACGCGCGCCGACTGGCCGATGACGGCGGCGGAGAGCTTGCCATCCGGCCACATCAGCGACTGCAGCGTGGCCTTCTGCGCGGCCGCGAGCATGAACGCGCCGCGGTCCTTCAGCGCCGAGAGCATCTGCGCGCGCACCGCATCGACGACGACCAGGCTGTTCTCCGACGAGCAGCTGGTCGCGTTGTCGAAGGTCTTGGAAAGCAGGATGCGGTCGGCCGCTGCGTTCACGTCGGCCGTCTCGTCGACGATGCCCGCCACGTTGCCTGCGCCCACGCCGAAGGCCGGCGTGCCGCTGGCATAGGCCGCGCGCACGTTGGCCTGCGAGCCGGTGGCCACCACCAGGTCGCACAGGCGCATCAGTTCGGCCGTCGACTGCTTGTTGACCGGCGAGGGCAGCAGCTGCACCAGGTCGCGCGGCGCGCCGATGCGGTCGAACTGCGCATGGATGAACTCGATCAGCCGCGCCGCCGTCGACCAGCCCTTGGGCGAGGGCGCCACGATGACCGCGTTGCGCCCCTTGAGCGCATTGATGATCTTGTTGGCCGGTGTAGCGCCGGGGTTGGTGGACGGCGTGACCGCGCACACCACGCCCACGGGCCGCGCGATCTCGACGATGCCGCGCGCCGGGTCTTCCGAGATGACGCCCACCGAGCGCGCACCGCGCAGGTCGCGCAGCAGGCCGAAGGTCTTGCGGTGGTTCTTTCGCACCTTGTCTTCGACATTGCCCACGCCGGTGTCGGCCACCGCCAGCTCGGCCAGCTCGCGGTTGCGCGCCGGCTCGATGATGGCCCAGCCCGCGGCCACCACGGCGGTGTCGACCTGTGCCTGCGACCAGGTTTCGTAGATGCGCTGCGCGGCACGGGCGCGCGCCACCAGTTCGGCGATGGGGGAGGAGGGTGCGGATGAGTTTTCCATGGGTCTGCCTGTTGCGGGTCAATCCACCTTGATGCTGGCTTCTTTTGCGAGCTTCTGCCAGCGCACGAGTTCCGTGGTCACCACCTTGCCCAATTGCTCCGGCGTGCCGCCGACGCCTTCGCTGCCCTGCGCCAGCAGCTTGTCGCGGATCTCCGGTTCCTTGACCACCGTGTTGATCACGCGGTTGAGCTTGTCGATGGTGGGCTGCGGCGTCTTCGCGGGCACGAACACCGCGTACCAGGAGTCGACGTCGAAATCGGCAATGCCCGCCTCCTGCATCGTGGGCACGTCGGGGAAGGCGGCGCTGCGCTTGGTGGTCGACACCGCCAGCGCCTTGAGCTTGCCGGCCTTCACGAACTGCGCGGCCGCGGGAATCGACACCCACAGCAGCGGCACCTGCCCGCCCATCACGTCGGTCACGGCCGGGCCGCCGCCGCGGTAGGGGATGTGCGTCATCTGGGTGCCGGTGCGCAGCTTCAGCAGCTCGCCCGCCAGGTGGCCGGGCGAGCCGTTGCCCACCGAGGCGAAGGAAAGCGAGCCCGGCTTGGCCTTGGCGAGCGCCACCAGCTCGGCCACCGTGTTGGGCGCGAACTGCGTGTTGGCCACCAGGATCTGCGGCAGCGAGGCGACCAGGCCCACGGGCGCGAAGTCTTTCGCGGTGTCGAACGAGAGCTTGGTGTAGATCGCCGGGTTGATGGTGTGCGAGGACAGCGTGAACAGCACCGTGTAGCCGTCGGGCGGGGCCTTGGCCACGATCTCGGTGCCGATGGAGCCGGCCGCGCCGCCGCGGTTGTCTATCAGCACCTGCTGGCCGAGCAGCGACGAGAAGCGCTCCTGCACGATGCGCGCGATCACGTCGGTGCCGCCGCCGGGCGGGTACGGAACGACGAGCCGGATCGGCTTGTTCGGATAGTCGGTGCCGTTTTGCGCCTGCGCGGCAAAGGGCAGAGCCAGGGTGGCCGCGGCCAGCAGCGCAGCGCGCAGCCAGGGGGCGGGGAACAACAGGTTCATTCGAGTCTCCTTCTCCTTGTGGTGGATGTCGGCAGCGGGCTTGCCCGGTAGCCGAGCGTGACGCTCGCGTCGCGCGCGCAGGCCATGAGGCGGTCGGCCAGTCCGCGCGCCTGCGTCCGCGCGAAGCGGATCGAGGGCACGCTCATGCCGACGGCCGCAACCGCCTCGCCGCGCGCGTTGAACACCGGCACGCYCAGACCGCAGACGCCGAGGCGCCATTCCTCGCGGTTTTCCGCATAGCCGCGAACGCGCGTGCGTTCGAGTTCCGAGAGAAGGGCATCGAAGCTGGTGATGCTGTTCTTGGTGTGCGCCGCGAGCGTGCCGAGGCGCTCGTGCAGCGCTGGAAGGTCCGGCGCTGCCGCGGCAAGCAGGGCCTTGCCCGAAGCCACGCAGTACGCCGCCGCCCGGCCGCCGATGCGCGAATAGGTGGCCACGGGCAGGGGGCTGTCGAACTTGTCGAGGTAGACGATCTCGGCGCCGTCGAGCACCGCAAGGTGGATGGTCTCGCCGGTCTGCTGCGCCAGCGCCGCAAGGTGCGGCCGCAGCAGCGAGCCCATGTCGGTGGCCTCCGAGACCAGCGCGCCCAGCTCGAACAGGCGCAGGCTCGGGCGGTAGGCGCTGGTGTCCGGGTCCTGCACGGCCCAGCCGCAGTCGACCAGGGTCTGCAGCGTGCGGTGCGCGTTGCTGCGCGCCATGCCGAAGGCCTGGGCGAGGTCGGTGACGCGGCAGTCGCGCTGTTGTCGCGTCATCCATTCGATGGCGGCAAGGCCTTTGGCGAGGGTGGAATCCATGAGGTTCTGGGTGTTCCAAATATTGGAACGTTGTTCCTGGATGTGAGACGCGATGTTTGGACTGATCGGTTGTTTTGTCAATCGGGGACTTGGATGGGAATCCATGAGGTTCTGGGTGTTCCAAATATTGGAACGTTGTTCCTGGATGTGAGACGCGATGTTTGGACTGATCGGTTGTTTTGTCAATCGGGGACTTGGATG
>NZ_JBFTPJ010000005.1:0-20134 GCF_056398445.1 Variovorax sp. 01T439_2 | reverse complement strand
GTTTTCCGCTGGTGCTCAAGATCGTCTCGCCCGACATCGCGCACAAGACCGAGGTCGGCGGCGTGTTCGTCGGCGTGCGCTCCGAAGCGCAGCTGCGCGAGGAATACGGCCAACTGCTGGCGCGCGTGGCGTCGAAGGCGCCCGGCGCCCGCATCGCCGGCGTGCTGGTCGCGCAGATGGTGCAGGGCGGCGTCGAGCTGATCCTGGGCGCCAGGAAGGACCCGGTGTTCGGCCCGATGGTGATGGCCGGCCTGGGCGGCATCTTTGCCGAAATCTTCAAGGACGTGGCGCTGCAGCCGGCGCCCGTCGACGAGGCGCAGGCCACGGCGATGCTGCGCTCGCTCAAGGCCTTTCCCCTGCTCGACGGCGCGCGCGGCCGCCCCAAGGCCGACGTGCAGGCGGCCGCGAGGGCCATTGCGGCGCTGTCGCGCTTCGCGGTGCGGCATGCGGACAGCGTCTGCGAGATCGACATCAACCCCCTGGTGGTGCTGGAACAGGGCCGCGGCGCGCATGCGCTCGACGCGCTGCTGGTGCCAGAGGAACACGCCGTGAAAGGCAAGCAATGAACATGTCTTTGTCAGGCCGCACGGCCTTCATCAGCGGCGCGGGCCACGGCATCGGCCGTGCCACCGCCCGCGCCATGGCGCGCCTGGGCGCCACCGTCGGCATCAACGACCTGAAGCCGGAGTTCGTGGAGGAGGCCGTGGCCGAGATCCGCGCGCTCGGCGGCCAGGCCATCGGGCTGCCCTGCGACGTGTCGACGCGCGACGGCATGCGCGAGGCCGTGGCGCAGTTCGCGCGCGATGCGGGCCGGCTGGACGTCATGGTCAACAACGCCGCCTGGGTGCGCTACCAGCCGCTGGCCGAGATCACGCCGGAGGTCATGGACCGCATGGTGGAGATCGGCTTCAAGTCGGTGATCTGGGGCATCCAGGCCGCGGCCGAGGCGATGGATCCGGAGCGCGGCGGCTCGATCATCAACGTGGCCTCCATCGCGGCCTTCAAGTCGCCGATGCGCTCGGTGGTCTACAGCGGCATCAAGGCCGGCGTGCTGGGCATCACGCGCGCATCGGCCGCCGACCTGGGCGCGCGCAACATCCGCGTGAACGCGGTCGCGCCCGGCGCCGTGCCCACCGAAGGCACTGCCAAGCACCGCAATGCGGAACTCGATGCGCGGCGCATCGGCCGCACGCCGCTCGGGCGGCTGGGCACGG
This sequence comes from Variovorax sp. 01T439_2, assembly GCF_056398445.1. Taxonomy (NCBI): domain Bacteria; kingdom Pseudomonadati; phylum Pseudomonadota; class Betaproteobacteria; order Burkholderiales; family Comamonadaceae; genus Variovorax; species Variovorax sp. 01T439_2. The sequence continues at coordinate 18,920 of NZ_JBFTPJ010000005.1, read as the reverse complement.
TCGAAGACATTGCCGACGCCATCTGCTTCCTGGCCGGCGACGCCTCGCGCTTCTTCAACGCGGACGTGCTGCGGCTGGACGGCGGTGCTTCGGAGACATCGCTGTGAGCGCCGCCGTTCAATCGCCCAAGCGGGTGCAGAACGTGTTCGTCGTGGCGAAGCAGCCGGCCAGCCTGCATGCCTTCTACGAAGGTGCGCTGGGCCTGCCGATGACGTTCCGCGATGGCGACCGCTGGATCCAGTACGGCGTGGGCGGCACCAACGTGGCGCTGGCCAGCGCCGAGGAGGCCGCGCCCGCCACCAGCGGGCTGGTGATGGTGCTGGAGGTGGACGACTTCGAGGGCGCGACGGAGCGCATCGGCGCGGCCGGCGGGCAGGTGCTGGGCCTGCGCGACATGGGCAGCCACGGCGCCGTGCTGTCGCTGCGCGATCCCGAGGGCAACCTGGTGCAGCTGTTCCGGCGCGCAGCGCCCGCATGAGCGCCGCGCCGGGCCGCCCCAAGCAAGCTCGCTCCCGCCTGGCGGGAAGGCGCGCAGCGCCAAGGGTGCACCAGTGAGTGCCGCTGCGCACGGGCCGGCAACGCTGCAGGAGTTGCTGGACCGCGAGGCGATCCGCGACTGCTTGCTGCGCTACTGCCGAGGCATCGACCGCTGCGACGAACAAGCCCTGCGTTCGGCCTACTGGGAGGACGCCACGGACTGCCACGGCGCCTGGAACGGCAGCGCCGCCGGCTTCATCGATCAGGCGCTGACCAAGCTGCGGCAGGGCGGACGCCGCGTCCACCAGATCGGCAATGTGCTGATCGAGCTGCACGGCGATGCCGCGGCGGTGGAAAGCAGCTTCTTCGCATTGCAGGCCACGGCCGCGCAGCCCGAGCGCGAGACCTTCCTGTGCGGCCGCTATGCGGACCGCTTCGAGCGCCGCGGCGGCGAGTGGCGCGTGGCCGCACGCACMGTGATCTACGACTGGATCGAGGAGCGCACGCGGCCCGAGCTGAAGCAGGACGACGCAGCCTTGTTCGGCGCGCGCCAGCCGGTGGGCACCGCGGCGCCGCACGACGCCGTCTATGCGCTGCTGCGCGCAGTGCGGGGCGGTGCCTGATGGCGACGGTACTGCTCACCGGCGCCGGCGGCGGCATCGGCCGTGCGGCGGCGCTGGGCCTCGCGCGCGCCGGCTGGCACTGCGTGCTGGTCGATGCCGATGCGCAGGCGCTGCAGCGCCTCGAAGCGCTCTGGCCCGCCGAGGCCGAGCGGCCGCTCGGCCTGGTGGCCGACCTGACCGATGCCGCGCGGATCGAGCGCCTGGGCCAGGAGATCCCGCCGCTCGATGCCCTCATCAACAACGCGGGCCTGTCGGCCGGCGGCGCCGAGGCCACGTCCTGCCCCGACGACGGCACGGCCGCGCGCCTGCTGGCGCTCAACCTGGCGGCCCCGGCCCGCATCGTGCAGGCCTGCGCCCCGCGGCTTCGGCCGGGTGCGCGCATCGTCAACGTGGCATCGGGCGCGGGGCTGCGCGCCATTCCGTGGCGCGGCCTCTACAGCCCGAGCAAGGCCGGGCTGATCGCGCAGGGCAGGGCGCTCGCGCAGGCCCGGCCCGACTGGACGGTGACCACGCTCGCGCCGGGCTTCGTGAGAACCGAGCTCGTGCAGCGCCTGATCGATGGCGGCCGGCTGAACCCGGCGCAGGCGGTCTCGAAGATTCCGATGGGCCGGATGGCCGAGCCCGAGGACATGGTCGAGGCGCTGTGCTTCCTGGCCGGCGCGGATGCGCGCGTGCTCACCGGGCAGCTGCTGGTGCTCGATGGCGGCTCCTCCATCTGCGGCGGCAGCCAGCCCTTGCCGCCGTGCGCGCATGGGCCGCTGCCGTTCGAGGCACCGCTGCAGCCGCATTGCGAGGCGGTGCGCGAGGCGCAGTGGCAAGCTGCGCTGGACACGTGGGTGCGTTCGCATGCGGACCGCGCCGGCATCCAGAGCTACCCCGCCGTCATCGACGGCCGCGCTCTCGATGCGCCGCCGGGCGCGCAGCTCGATGCCGTGCTCGATGCGGCCCGCCGCTTCCGCGCGCGCCATGCGGCGCTGGCCAGCCTCACGCTGCTGTTGCCGCGGCCTGCTGCGCGGTTGCCCTGGGAGCTGGCCGGCGACGCCGAAGCCGCCCGCATGCTGGTCGCCACACTGGCCGCCGAATGGGGCGCGCATGGACTGCGCATCAACGCACTCGAACTGCAGCCCGGCCTCGCACCGGACAGCTGCCTGCCGCTGCTCGGCTACCTGGCCGGCGCGCGTGCGCAGTTCCTGACCGGGCAGGTGCTGCGGCCCGGCGCCGGCGCGGCCGAACGCTGAACCAAAGACAAGGAGACCTCCGCATGATCGACACCCTCGTTTCCCGCCGCCGCCTGCTGGCCGGCGCGGGCCTGCTCGCGCTGCAAGCGCGGCTGCACGCCAGCGAAGCCGGCGGCTGGCCGGCACGCCCCATCCGCATGGTCGTGTCCGGCCCCGCGGGCGCGGGCTCGGACATCTTCGCGCGCCTTCTGGCCGGGCCGCTGCAGCAGGCGCTCGGGCAGCCCGTGGTGGTGGACAACAAGCCCGGCGCCAATGGCCTGATCGGCAACGATGCGGTCGCCAAGGCGCCGCACGACGGCCACACGATCCTGCTGTCGCCGTCCTCGGCCATCGCGATCAACCCGGTCATCCAGCCGAAGATGCCCTATGACGCGCAGAAGGATCTGCTGCCCGTCGCCCAGGTCGGCGCCGCGGGCATCCTGCTGGTGGCGAACCCGGCCACGGGCCTCGCGTCGCTGGCGGACCTGGTGCGCCATGCCAAGGCCAACCCCGGCAAGCTGGCCTATGGCTCCTGGGGCAGCGGATCGACCGGCCACCTGGTGATGGAGGGTCTCAAGGCGCAGTACGGCATGGACCTGGTGCACGTGCCCTACAAGGGCGTCTCGCCGCTGCTGAGTGACCTGCTGGGCAACAGCATCGGCGTGGGCTTTGTCGACATCGCGTCGCCGGTGCCCCACATCCGCAGCGGCAAGCTGCGGGCGCTGGGCTGCACGGGCTCGGCGCGCGGGCCGGCACTGCCCGACGTGCCCACGCTGACCGAGCAGGGCTACCGCTTCGATGCGGACGGCTGGTACGGCGTCTTCGCGCCGGCCGGCACGCCGCGCGAGGTGGTGCTGCGCCTGAACCAGGAGATCAACCGCATCCTCTCGACCGACGAGATCATCCAGAAGTTCGCCGCGCAAAACATGCCGCGCCCGCCCGTCAAGGATGCCGACCAGTTCGCGGCCACGGTGCGGCGCGACCTCGCGGCCTGGCAGTCGCTGGCCAAGGTCACCAGGCTGCGGCTCGACTAGCGCTCGCCCGAACTATTTGGCCGTAGCCTCGTACCGGACACCCACGACGATTGATTGCCAGGAGTCACCTCTTGAACACCGTACAGATCGCAAGCAAGGCGAATGCGCCACGCATTTCCTCGTGCGGTTGATTTTGGTGCTGCACGGCGCTGCTGTTGCTTCTCTGCCCGGCTCCTGCCGTCGCCTCCCTCGCCAGGCGCTCGCCGATTCCGGCTACCCGGCGTTCTCGTGCCGATGCGTCGGCGAGGATAGGCCTCACGCTGCTGGTCGTTCCGTTCGCAACGCAGAACATCGCCCCGCGGCGGTACGTGCTGGCGACCCAGACGGCGGCGCGTGTCTGGCGAGGCCCCGAAGAAGTTTGAGGTCAGGGAGGCGGCAAGCCTTCGCCTGAGCCGCCCGAACCCGGCTCATAGCCTGCCTCCCGCTGGTGGCGCAAGGCCAGCACCGTGACCACATCCCCCTCGCCAGCGTAGCGGTACAGCGCCACGTAGCCACTTGCGCCAAAGTCGATCACCCACTCGCGGTATTCAGGCGGCAGATCCTCCAGCGGCCGGCCCACCATCGGCTGTTTGCGCAGGACCTGGACTGCCTTGATGATGGTTTCCCCCGCACGCGCGGCAACTGCCGGGCTCTTCGGTCGCAGAAACTCCCGCAAGCGCTCCAGATCGCGGAGTGCCGCCGGCGCGAACCTCACTTGTGGCATGCAGGCGCTGGCAACTCTTCGTCAGTACCCCAGGTTTCCAGCCAGGCAACCATCTCGTTATCCGAGACGTGCAGACCGGTCTCCTCGAACTCTGCCCATGCGGCCACCGCGTCCTGGTGCAGGGCTTGGCGCCTTTCTTCGCGATCGACGTACTGGGCAATGGCCTCGCGCATCAGCCAATGCGGCGCTCGGTGGCGCGCCGTGGCCAGGCGCTTCAGGCGCACTTTGAGTTCGGGGTCGAGCTTGACCGGCGTCGGGCTGATGGCGGTATTCATAGGTAATACTCTACCAATGATGCCTTGGCCAGCCAACAGGCGCGCCTCGATGGCCACACAACGTGCAGTGCATATGTTGCAACGCGATGGCTCAGGCTGCATGCGGTCCTGCCCGGATACGCTGCGATTCGGGACATGGGCGGCGGTCAGCCCAACCCGCGCCAAGCGCGATTCAGTATTTCATCCCGTTCGTCCCTGGCCCGGGCGCGACGGGACCTGCGTGAAGGAATGCGCGGGGCGTCGATTGCGTACTCCGCTGGATTTCTTGCCCGATCCAATGGCGGCAGCGCGCCTTGGCAGATGGAGACGGGCCGGCGGGTTAGAGTCTTTTGCAAAGGCTCCAAGCAGCATGGCCCCCAGACACCACGACACGGCCGCCGAGGGCAGGCCGCCACAGCACGCGATGGCGCAGGTCATCGGCGCGCGCACGCCGGGCGCGGGCGACTTCGAAACACCGATCGCGGGCCTGGCCTTCTTCAGGCGCGAATGCCCCGCGCCGCCCGCCGTCTGCATGATCGAGCCGAGCATCGTGCTCGTTGCCCAGGGCGCCAAGCAGATGTGGGTGGGCGGCGAGGCTTATGCCTACGACACCTCGCGGTTCCTCGTCACCTCGCTGAACGTGCCCGCCAATTCGGAGGTGATAGTGGCAAGCCCCGGGCAGCCCTGCCTGGGCCTGGTCCTGAAGCTCGACGTGCGCATACTGGCCGAGCTGATTGCGCAGGGCGGCCTGCCGCCGCCGCGCGATCGCCCGGTCGGCGTGGGGGTGGGCATCGGCGCGGCCACGCCTGCGATCCTGGGGCCGTTCGCGCGCCTGCTCGAACTGCTGGACGAGCCGCATGCCATTCCCGTTCTTGCCCCGCTGATCCAGCGCGAGATCCACTACCGGCTGCTGATGAGCGACCAGGCCGCCCGGCTGCGGCAGATCGCCTCGGTGGACGGACAGGGCTACCGGATCGCGCGGGCCATCGACTGGCTGAAGCTGAACTACGCCTTGCCGCTTCGCATCGACGAACTCGCGGCGCGCGTGCAGATGAGTGCGCCCACCTTCCACCACCACTTTCGCCAGCTCACCGCGATGAGCCCGCTGCAGTACCAGAAATGGCTGCGGCTGAACGAAGCGAAACGCTTGATGCTGAGCGAACACTTCGATGCAGCGGGCGCGGCGTTCAGGGTCGGCTACGAGAGCCCCTCGCAGTTCAGCCGCGAGTACAGCCGGCTGTTCGGTGCGCCGCCCAAGCGGGATATCGAGGTGCTGCGAGGGGCGGCCAGGGGCACCGATATGCCCAGGCACGCGCTGGCGAACCCGGCATAGGAACTTCCGTTCTCAGGAGCTTTCGAGCTCAGCGGATCGGGCAAGAAAACAAGCGGAATGCCCTACCAATCCCCGCGCGGCGCCAGAAAAATAAGGAGCCGAAGACACGATGAAACTGTTCGCAGGTGCATGGCATCCGTTCTCCTATTGCGACCGCCGGTGGCGCGTGATATCAGAAAAGAAAACGATGGCCGATCGATGTACCCGAACCTCGAACGACAGGAGCCGACATGGACAGTCCCACGATTCCCTTGATCTCGCGGCGCGACGCGCTCATTGCCGGCGCCGCCACCGCCACTGCCGCGGCGGTCTCTTCTTCGGCGCCTGCCGAAGCCGCGGCCCCCAAGGCAGCCGCAACGCCAGGACCCCGCGCGAAGCTCTCGCTGAACGTCAACGGGCAGGTGCATTCGCTCGAGCTCGATACGCGCACCACCTTGCTCGATGCACTGCGCGAGCACCTGCACCTGGCCGGCACCAAGAAGGGCTGCGACCATGGCCAGTGCGGCGCCTGCACGGTCATCCTCGATGGCCGGCGCATCAATTCCTGCCTGACGCTCGCCGTGATGCATGACGGCGCGCAGGTCACCACCATCGAGGGCCTGGGCACGCCGCAGAACATGCACCCGCTGCAGGCCGCCTTCGTCAAGCACGACGGCTACCAGTGCGGCTACTGCACGCCCGGGCAGATCTGCTCGGCGGTGGCCGTGCTCGACGAGATCAAGCGCGGCGTGCCGAGCCACGTGAGCGCCGATCTCACGGCGCGTCCGCTGCTGTCGGCCGAGGAATTGCGCGAGCGCATGAGCGGCAACATCTGCCGCTGCGGCGCCTACTCCAACATCGTCGATGCCATCACCGAAGTGGCCGGGAGCCGCACATGAAGCCATTCACCTACGAGAAGGCGCAGTCGCCCGCGCAGGCCGCGGCGGCGGTTGCGCGCCACCCCGGCGCCAAGTTCATTGCGGGCGGCACCAACCTGCTGGACCTGATGAAGCTGCAGATCGAGGCGCCCACGCACCTGGTCGACGTGAACGGCCTGGCGCTGGACAAGATCGAAGCCACGCCCGAGGGCGGCCTGCGCATCGGCGCGCTGGTGCGCAACACCGACCTGGCCGCCGACGAGCGCGTGCGCCGSGACTACGGCGTGCTGTCGCGCGCACTGCTGGCCGGCGCCTCCGGCCAGTTGCGCAACAAGGCCACGACGGCGGGCAACCTGCTGCAGCGCACGCGCTGCCCCTACTTCTACGACACCGACCAGCCCTGCAACAAGCGCCAGCCCCGCAGCGGCTGCAGCGCCATCGGCGGCATCACGCGCCAGCATGCGGTGGTCGGCACGAGCACGGCCTGCATCGCCACCAATCCGAGCGACATGGCCGTGGCGATGCGCGTGCTCGACGCGGCGGTGGAGACGGTGCGCCCCGACGGCCGCACGCGCGTGATCCCGATCGCCGACTTCCACCGGCTGCCCGGCAACACGCCGCACATCGAGACGGCGCTGGAGCAGGGCGAGCTGATCACCGGCGTGACGCTCCCCAAGCCGATCGGCGGCACGCAGATCTACCGCAAGGTGCGCGACCGCGCCTCCTACGCCTTTGCGCTGGTGTCCGTGGCGGCGGTCGTGCAGCGCGACGGCTCGGGCCGCGTCGCGCTGGGCGGCGTGGCGCACAAGCCGTGGCGCGTGGAGGCCGCGGAGGCGGCCATGCCGCAGGGCGCCAAGGCGGTGGCCGCGCAGCTGCTGGCCGGCGCGCAGACGACGCACGAGAACGCATTCAAGTTGCCGTTGGCCGAGCGCGCGCTGGCCGCGGCACTGGCGCAAGCAAGGAGCTGAGCAGCATGAAATTCGACACGCCCGCCACGACCAATCCGATCGACCAGCTCAAGATCATCGGCAAGCCGACCGACCGCATCGACGGCCCGATGAAGAGCACCGGGACCGCACGCTACGCCTACGAACGCCACACCGAGGTGCCCAACGCCGCCTACGGCTGGGTGGTGGGCGCCGGCATAGCGAAAGGCCGCATCGCCTCGATGGACCTGGACGCCGCGCGCGCCGCGCCGGGCGTGCTGGCCATCGTCACGGCGCGCAATGCCGGCAAGCTCGGCAAGGGCGACTTCAACACGGCCAAACTCCTGGGCGGCCCCGAGATCGACCACTACCACCAGGCGGTCGCATTGGTCGTGGCCAACACCTTCGAGCAGGCGCGCGCCGCGGCGCAGCTGGTGCGCATCGCCTACACGCGTGCGCCGGGCCGCTTCGACCTGGCCGCCGAAAAGGATGCGGCGCAGATGCCCAAGGCCGATCCGTTTTCCGGCGAGCCGCTGACAAAGGCGGGCGACTTCGCGGGCGCGTTCGCCGCGGCCCCCGTGCAGCTCGATGCCACCTACACCACGCCCGACGAGTCGCACGCGATGATGGAGCCGCACGCCTCCATGGCACAGTGGCAGGGCGACAAGCTCACCATCTGGACCTCGAACCAGATGATTGCCTGGGGCGTCGGCGATGTCGCCAAGACGCTCGGCATCCCGAAGGCGAACGTGCGCCTCGTTTCGCCTTTCATCGGCGGCGGCTTTGGCGGCAAGCTGTTCGTGCGCGCCGATGCACTGCTGGCCGCACTGGGCGCCCGGGCGGCCAGGCGGCCCGTGAAGGTGGCCTTGCAGCGGCCCTTGATGATGAACAACACCACGCACCGGCCCGCGACCATCCAGCGCATCCGCATCGGCGCCGAGAGAGACGGCAAGATCACCGCCATCGCGCATGAAGGCTGGTCCGGCGACCTGCCGGGCGGACAGCCGGAAACCGCGGTCAACCAGAGCCGGCTGCTGTATGCCGGTCCCAACCGCCTGACGACCACGCGGCTGGCCGTGCTGGACCTGCCCGAGGGCAACGCCATGCGCGCGCCCGGCGAGGCGCCGGGCATGATGGCGCTGGAAATCGCGATGGACGAGATGGCGGAGAAGCTCGCGCTCGACCCGGTCGAATTCCGCGTGCGCAACGACACGCAGGTCGATCCGGAGAAGCCGCAGCGTCCGTTTTCGCAGCGCAGGCTGATCGAATGCCTGCGCACGGGCGCCGAGCGCTTCGGGTGGAGCCGGCGCAATGCCACGCCGGGGCAGCAGCGCGACGGTCGCTGGCTCGTGGGAATGGGGATGGCCGCGGCGTTCCGCAACAACCTCCTGATGAAGTCGGCCGCGCGCGTGCGGCTGGACAACCGGGGCATGGTCACGGTGGAAACCGACATGACCGACATCGGCACCGGCACGTACACCATCATTGCGCAGACCGCCGCCGAGACCATGGGCGTGCCGCTGGACCGGGTGCTCGTGCGCCTGGGCGACTCGGCCTATCCCGTGTCGTCCGGCTCGGGCGGGCAGTGGGGCGCCAACAACTCCACCTCGGGCGTCTACGCAGCCTGCATGAAGCTGCGCGAAGCCGTCGCGAGCAAGCTGGGCTTCGGCGCGGCCGGCGTGGAATTTGCCGACGGCATGGTGCGCGCCGGCGAGCGTGCGGTGCCGCTGGCCGAAGCGGCGGGCGCCGAAGGTTTGATGGCCGAGGACGGCATCGAGTACGGCGACCTCGACAAGAAGTACCAGCAGTCCACCTTCGGCGCGCATTTCGTGGAGGTGGGCGTCGACGCCGCCACCGGCGAGATCCGCGTGCGGCGCATGCTCGCGGTGTGCGCGGCGGGGCGCATCCTGAACCCCAAGTCGGCGCGCAGCCAGGTGATCGGTGCCATGACGATGGGCGTCGGCGGGGCGCTGATGGAAGAGCTGGCGCTCGACAAGCGGCATGGTTTCTTCGTCAACCACGACCTCGCGGGCTACGAGGTGCCGGTGCATGCCGACATTCCCCACCAGGAGGTGATCTTCCTCGACGAGACCGACCCGATCTCCTCGCCGATGAAGGCCAAGGGCGTCGGGGAACTGGGCATATGCGGCGTCGCGGCCGCAGTGGCCAACGCGGTCTACAACGCCACGGGCGTCCGGGTGCGCAACTATCCGATCACGCTCGACAAGCTGCTGGACCGGTTGCCGCCGGTGGTGTGAGGCGGGGCAGCTGGAAACATGAGGGCTTTCCGATGCCCCTGATCGGCACCGGGGCACCTGGTGAGTTGCAGAATGCGCCTGAAGGTTGCAAAATGGAACCTCAAGGAGTCTCGCATGAGCCAGGCAGTGAAGATCTCGGAAATTGAAATGAAAGCGCTGCGGGATGCGGCGCGACTGAACAGCCGGTCGATTTCGGGACAGGCCGAACACTGGCTTCGCATCGGCCGTGCCATGGAACGCGACCCGCAGGTCGGTTATTCCCGCGTTGAAATGGCCTTGCGCGGCCTCGAGCCGATGTCGCTCGACTCGCTCGCTGAAGCCGAGCAGGACGATTTCATCCAGGGCCTGGCCGATGCACCCGCCACCGTCGTGGAAGAGGATTTCTGGCGCGACCGCCGGCGCCGGGGCGTGGGTGTCGGCCTCGACGACAAGGATCGATTGGTGTTCGGCTCTGCCGCGGTGAAGCGTTGAACGCCGTGTGAGTCGTCCGACGATGATCATGCTTGCCGGACCGAATGGTGCCGGCAAGTCCACTTTCTACGAACTCGTCCTGCGCCCGCGGATCAAGGCCCTGTTCATCAATGCCGACATGAGCCAGCGCGAGGAACTCGGCGATCCGTCGATGGCCGCCGCCTACCGGGCGGCCGAGATCGCGGAAAGCCGGCGCCGTCAGGCGCTCGAACGGCGCATCAGCTTCATCTCCGAGTCCACGTTTTCCCATGCGTCGAAACTCGATCTGCTCCGCGACGCCAAAGCCGCGGGATTCCGGGTCGTGGTCTATCACATCAACGTGCGCCGCCCGGAGCTTTCGGTGAGCCGGGTTGCGCAGCGGGTGGACGAAGGCGGGCACGACGTGCCCGAAGACAAGATCCGCGAGCGCTTCGAGCGCAACCAGCCGCTGATCCGCGACGCCGTGCTGCAGGCCGATCACGGCTTCGTCTACGACAACTCCGGGCTGAATGCGCCTGCGCAGCGCGTCATTGCCTTCAGGGAAGGCCGTGTGATCGAGGTCTCTGCGGACCTGCCGGCCTGGGCCGGGGCGCTTTACGGGCGGGAACTCGGGCTTCATTGACGCGCGCCGCACCTCGACCGGCGCGGTATGGCCGATATTCAACAGATTGGGCTATCCGGTGCGCCTGAGAAGACGAGGGGCTCTGAACTGAGAGGGCTCGAACGTTCTAACATGAGCAAAATATTGAGCACTTCCCGGCTCTCGGGGATTCGCATGTCCATTTCCGTTCGCGACATTGTTCCGTTTTCAACAGCGCGCACCCACCTTTCGGAGCTCGTACTCGAAGTGCAGAGCGGCGCGGAAAAAATCATCACGAAGAACGGCGAACCGGCTGTGGCCGTGATCGATGCCAAACGGCTTGACCACTACCACCGGCTGGAGCGTGCACGCATCCACCTGCTGCTGCTCGACGAGGTCGAACGGGGGTTGGCGGACGTGCAGGCCGGCCGCACGGTCGGTGCGCTGGAAAGCCTGGCGGAGCTGAAACTCAAGCGCAAGGCGCGTTCCGGCGGCACTGCCGGCTGAAATGGCTGGCCGCGAAGAAGAAGGGGCGGCACTGGCGCGCCTGCAGCGGCACCCTCGCATGGGCCGGCGTTTCCTCCGGGCCATCGAATCCGTCGAGGCCAAGCGGCTTCTCGAGCGCATTGGCTTGCAGCTGTCCGCTTTGGGCCCCAATGCCGAGGTGCGCGAATACGTAATGGACGAATACCTGGTCCTGTACTTTGTGTCCGGCGGCGATCCGGGTGATGCGGGCGTGGTCCGGTTGTTGGCAATCAAGCACCACAGGCAGATCGGCTTCGATTGGCCAACCCGCTAACCCATCATCGCCGCGGCCGCCTTGATCGCTTCGCGCACGCGGCCATAGGTGCCGCAGCGGCACACGTTCTCGATGGCGTCGATGTCCGCGTCGGTGGGATTGCGGGTGCGCCGCAGCAGGTCGACCGCCGCCATGATCTGGCCCGGTTGGCAGAAGCCGCATTGCGGCACGTCGAGGTTCATCCAGGCCTGCTGCACCGGATGCAGCACGTTGCCGTTGGCCAGGCCCTCGATGGTTGTCACCTGCCGGCCGCGCACGTCGGCCACCCGCGTGGAGCAGGTGGTGACCGCCTTGCCGTCCACGTGGCAGGTGCAGGCCTTGCACACGTTGATGCCGCAGCCGTACTTCGGGCCGGTGATGCCGAGCTTGTCGCGCAGCACCCAGAGCAGGGCCATGTCGTCGGGCGCCTCGACGTCGACGTTGCCGCCGTTCACCTTGAAAGATTGCACAGGCATGGCGGGCTCCTCAGTGGGGTACCGGCACGACGACCGGCGTGGGCAGCTTGCCCGGGGGGATGGGGGTGAAATCGACGGGGAAGTTCAGCGGAAAACTCCGCGGCTTCTTGCCGGTGGCGCGCGCATAGGCGTTGGCGATCGCGCCCGAGCTGGCCGACAGGCCCACCTCGCCCAGGCCGCCGATCGCCTCGCCGCTCGTGGGGGGCATGATGATGACCTTCACGTCCTTCGGGTAGTTCTTCATGCGCGCGAAGTGGTACTGCGAGTAGCTGCCTTCCAGCGGCAGGCCGTTCTGGATGTGCAGGCCGGCCGTCAGCACGATGGAGATCGACTCGCACAGGCCGCCCTGCATCTGCGCCTCGATGCCCGAGGGGTTGATGGGGGTGCCGACGTCGATCGCGATGGTGGCGCGGGTCACCTTGAGGTCGGTGGGCACGCGCGCGTCGAGCTCGACGATGCAGGCGGTGAAGGACTTCGACTCCTGGTGCACGCCCACGCCCTGTGCGAAGCCCGCCGGCATGGCCTTGCCCCATTGCGCCGCCTCGGCCACGGCCTTGAGCACCGCGCGTGCGCGCGGCAGGCGCAGGTATTCGAGGCGGAAGGCGACGGGGTCCTTGTGCAGCGCCCTGGCCATCTCGTCGACCAGGATCTCCTCCACCATGCGCGAGGGCTGGATGTGCACCGAGCGGTAGGAGCAGGTGTTGATGTCCATCGCGACCGGCGTCAGCAGCTTGGTGGTGACGCCGAAGTTGTACGGCGAGCTGACCATGGTCTTGAACATGACCTGCTCGATGGCGAAGTTGCCCACCGTCTGCGGAAATCCGTTGGGCAGCGCGATGGCCGCGGCGCCCAGCATCTCGCCGAAACCGTGGCGCGTATCGAGCCGCACGCCCGCGATGCGCTGCTCGAAGGAGATGACCTGGCCCAGCAGCATCGTGGCGCGCGCCCGATGGAACATGGGCGGCCGTACGCGGCCGTGGCGCATGTCGTCGGTGCGGTGGTACATCAGGCGGCAGGGCCGGCCCAGCGCCTTGGAGATCTGTACCGCTTGCAGCGTCGCGTCCCAGAACAGCCGCCGCCCGAAGGAGCCGCCGGAGGGCACCGCATGCACCTTGACCTTGTCCAGCGGCAGGCCCAGGTCGGCGGCCACCGCCTGCTGCGTGACGATCGGGCTCTGCAGGCCGGACCAGATCTCGGCGCGGTCGGCGCGCACGTCGGCAATGGCGCATTCTGTTTCCATCGGGCAGTGCGAGACCGCCGCAAACTCGAACTCGCCCTCGACCGTCAACGCGCCCAGCGGCGGCAGCAGGAAGGGCAGCAGCGCGGATTTGAGCTTCTGCTGGATGCTGGCGTTGGACTCGCCGGCGACCGCGCCCGCGGTCCAGGTGACGTCGAGCGCGTTCACCGCGGCCCAGGCCTGCCCGAAGGTCTCGGCCATCACCGCCACGCCGGGCGGCGTGGGCACGATGCCGTTGGTGGCGGGAATCGGCGCGATGCCCAGCACGCCGGGCATGCCCATCACCGCGGTCGTGTTGTTGATGCGCACGAACTGGCCGTTGATGGTGGGCGGCCGGCACACCATGGTCGGCTTCGCGTCGGGCACGGCCTGGTCGAGCGTGAACTTCTTGCGTCCGGTCACGATGTCCAGCGCGTCCAGCCGCGTCACGCGCTGGCCGACCACCGCGCTGGCGGAGCCCGCGGCCAGCCCGCCGATCAGCGGCATGCCCGCATGCAGCGAGCGCACGCTCGAGGAGCCTCCGGTGAGCTGGTTGTACATCAGCTCCGGGCTGGCGTCGGCGGAGCCCACCTCGATCGCGTTCAGCGGCAGGCCCAGCTTGTCGGCCAGCATCATCGCGGCGGCGGTGGCGATGCCCTGGCCCGACTCGAAGCGCGGCAGCTCCAGCCGGACGCGGCCGTTCGCAAGCTTGCTCACCTTGACCAGCGGCATGGTCGGCAGCGCCGTCACCGTCACCGCATCGCCGATGTCGACCAGGTCGGTCGTGTCGGGCGGGGTCATCGGCAGTATCGCGGCCCGGGCCGACGAAGGGGCCGCGAGGCCGCCGAGCCCCGCGGCGGCCGAGATCAGCGGCGCGGAGGCCGCATATCCCAGCAGGTCGCGCCGGCGCATGCCGGGCGGTTCGTCATGAGAGGGCGCAGGCGTGGGGCCCGCGCCGGATTCGGGATGTTCCATCCTTGTCTCCAGTCTTATGGTTGTGTGGCGAACGGGAGTCAATATGTCATGATCGCCGCGACAACAATGTCTTTTCAAAGACATTACTTACGGATGTGTTCGCCGGCCTTCCCACGCAGGCCCCGGTGTGCACGGAGGAGCGAGCAAGCAACAGGCGAGCGAGGGAAGCACGTATGCCGTCGAAGGCCATGGAGACCATGCTCCGCGAGAGCTTGTGGGCGCAGACCCTGGCGGCCGAGGAACTCGACCGCGTGGTGCGCGAGTCGTACGAGCGCGAGGTGCCGGCCGGCGGTTTCGTGATGCGCCGCGGCGAGCCCGCGGACCTCTGGCTCGGCGTCATCGAGGGCCTGGTGAAGATGTCGCTCTCGCTGGCCGATGGCCGCGTCTCCACATTCACCGGCGTGACCTCCGGCGGCTGGGCCGGCGAAGGCTCGCTGCTGAAACCCGGCCCCTGGCGCTACGACGGCGTGGCCATGCGTCCGACGCGCGTGGCCTGCGTGCCGCGCCATACCTTCGAACGCCTGGTGTCGACGAACCTCGAGTTCGACCGGTTCCTGCTGTCGCACATCAATGCGCGCCTGAGCCTGTTCATCGGACTCATGGAGTTCGACCGCCTGCTGGGCCCCGACGCGCGCATTGCACGCTGCCTGGCCAGCCTGTTCGACCCGATCCTCTATCCGCAGGCGAGCAGCTTCGTACGCCTGACCCAGGACGAGATCGGCCTCCTGTCCGCGGTCTCGCGCCAGCGCGCCAACCGGGCGCTGCATGCGCTCGAGCGCGCAGGCCTGCTGCGGGTGGAGCACGGCGGCGTGGAGGTGATCGATCTTGAAGGCCTGCGCAACTACGTTGGTGAAGGGAGCTCCTAGCGCAGCCGGCGGTATCCGGGTTTATCCTCGTTTTTTGGTTATGAATCAAAACTACATTGGTTATCTTCAATAACCTTTGTGGCCGACGGTGCCGCCGGCCGAGGAGACCAGCATGGATCACATCGTGTCATCGTCCTGGCGGCCGGCATGGGCCGCGGTGGGTGCGGCCGCATTGCTCGCGGCCTGTGGCGGAGGCGGCGGCGGGAGCGGCGGCTTTGCGTTCCTGCCGATCGTTCCGGCCGCGCCGGCGGCACCGCCGCCTGCGCCATCCGCACCGCCGCCCGCGGCCTCGCGGGAGGCGAGGCCCGGCACGCTGCAGTCGTGCAGCGACCTCGCGAGCAAGGCCGCCTTCAATGGCACGGCCTACACCAGCATCACTTCCGTGGCGGCCGGCACCCTCACGGTGGCGGGCGTGGGCACACCCACGCCGGCGCACTGCCTGGTGCAGGGAAAGATGAACGAGCGCAGCAGCAGCGTCGACGGCCGCACCTATGCGATCGGCTTCGAGATGCGCCTGCCGGTCGACTGGAACGGGCGCTTCTTCTACCAGGCCAACGGCGGGCTCGACGGAAGCGTGGTGCCGGCCACGGGCGGCGTCGGGGGCGGGTCGCCCACGACCACGGCGCTGCACATGGGCTTTGCCGTGATCAGCTCCGATGCGGGCCACTCGGGCGCGCAGAACCCGGTCTTCGGCATCGATCCGCAGGCGCGCCTGGACTACGGCTACAACGCCGTCGCGCAGCTCACGCCGATGGCCAAGAACCTGATCGCCAAGGCCTATGGCCGCGCGGCCGACCGCTCCTACTTCGGCGGCTGCTCGAACGGCGGCCGCCATGCGATGGTGGCGGCCGCGCGCTCCGCCAACGATTACGACGGCATCCTGGCCGGCAATCCCGGCTTCAACCTGCCGAAGGCCGCGGTCGCGCAGCTCTACGGCGTGCAGCAGTACGTGCAGGTGACGACCGCCAACACGCCGGCCGGCAAGCCGGACCTGCAGACGGCCTTCACGCAGGCAGAGATGGACACGGTCGCCGGCGCCGTGCGGGCCAAGTGCGACGCGCTCGACGGCGCAACCGATGGCATCGTCGCGAACGTGCAGGCCTGCAAGACGGCCTTCAAGCTGGCCACCGACGTGCCCACCTGCAGCGGCGCGCGCGACGGCAGCTGCCTCACGGCGGCGCAGAAGACCGTGCTCGACAACGTCTTCGGCGGTGCGCGCAACACCGCGGGCGCCGCGCTCTACAACGGCTTTCCGTATGACGCGGGCATCAACGGCGCCGATTGGCGGCAATGGAAGTTCTCCAACTCGCAGAACCTGGACACGGCCGCGGTCGGCTTCGTGTTCAGCTCGCCGCCGCTGGGCACGAGCCGCCCCTCGGGCATCGACTTTGCGCTGGGCTTCAGCATGGACGCCGATGCGCCGGGCATCTTCGCGACCACCGCGCTCTACACCGAGTCGGCCATGTCCTTCATGACGCCGCCGAACCCGGGCAACCTCGCGGTGCTGCGCGACCGCGGCAGCAAGCTCATGGTCTATCACGGCACCAGCGACGCGGTGTTCTCGTCGGACGACACGACGCGCTGGTACGACGAACTGCGCGCGGCCAATGGCGGCGATGCCTCCGGCTTTGCGCGCTTCTTCCCGGTGCCCGGCATGAACCACTGCGGGCGAGGCCCGGCCACGGACCAGTTCGACATGCTGACGCCGCTGGTGGCCTGGGTGGAGAAGGGCAAGGCGCCGGATGCCGTGGTCGCCGCCGCGCGCGGTGCGGGGGCCAACGTGGTCAACACGGAACTGCCCGCCGGCTGGTCGGCCACCCGCACGCGGCCCCTGTGCCCGTACCCGAAGGTGGCAACCTACGTGGGCGGCGATCTCGAATCGGCTGCCAGCTTCGCCTGCAAGTAGGCGGGCCTACACGCGAAGCAACCCGCGAAAGCCCCTGGCCGCGTAGTACGACTGCGCGCCGTTGTGATAGACGAACACCCGGCCATAGCGCCGGTCGCCGAAGAGGGCGCCGCCGAGCGCCCGGATCTCCGGCGGTGCCTGGATCCAGCTCGAGGTCTTGAGGTCGAACTCGCCGAGCGCCTGCAGGTCCCGGTACTGTTCTTCGGTGAGAAGCTCGATGCCCATCGCGGCGGCCATCTCGACCGCGCCGCTCTTTGGCTTGTGTTCCTTGCGGGCGTCGAGCGCTTCGCGGTCGTAGCAGAGGCTGCGGCGGCCGCCGGGGGTCTCCACGGAACAATCGCAGAAGCTGAGGCGGCCGGTCTTCCTGTCCTGGCCGATGAGGTCGGGTTCCCCGCCCGTGGCCTCCATCTCGCGCAGCGACTTCAGCGCGCCGGGATGGGCCTCGAGCCTGGCTTGCACGTCGGCCCAGGCGATGGCCCTGTGCCGGTGCATGTTCTTCTCGAAGCGGGTCTTCAGGGCCTGGAGCAGCGCTTCCCGTTCTTGCGCCTTCATGGTTCTTGAATGAGTGCGTTGGGGTTGGTTGCAGGTCTGCCTTGCGCGTGACAGTTTGCCAGATGACATGCGCGGCCCGCGGGATTAAGCTTTTGCCCCGCGCAGGAAATCGCTTGCGATGGAGGTCTCGCCATGACCAGTCCAGCCCGTTCGTTGCTCCGCACTCCGGCACCGGGGAAAGAGATCGATCTTCCGGCCAGGATGGTGGGCGAGGGGTTCCAGATTGCCGCCCGCTCGCAGAAGACCTACGTCGCCACGGGCGCGCCCGTGGTCTTCTTCGACGTCCTCTCCGACAACGGCGAGCGCATCGGCATGGCCAATGCGATCCTCGAGCCGCGTTCCGAGGCCGTGGCGGGCATCGGGCATGTCTGCGTGACGCTGAGCGAGGCGCACGCTTCCGTGGAGCTGCTGACGCAGGTCGCCGATGTCCTGGTCGACGACGCCCTCGATTCGGGCCTGCGCGAAGTCATGATCGTGGTGCCGCAATCGCATGCAGATTCGGTCGAGGCGTGCTGCAGGCTCGACCCGGTCTCGTCCGGCGCAACGCACCTCGGGCACGGCGTCGAGGGGCAGGTCTACATGTATCGACGGTAGCGGGGCACCTGCGGGATTTCACCAAGGCCCTGCGGCGGCTGGCGCGGCGCATACTTGCCTCAGCGCCGCTCGCCGGCCCCTCCGGGGCTCCGGGCGACTGTCAGGAGGCACGCCCTTGCAGCGAACCGACATTGCCAACCCGGCCTATTTCCACAAGGTCGTCGATTGCCAGTACGCCTGCCCGGCGCACACCCCCGTCCCCGAATACATCCGCATGATCGCGCAGCGCCGCTATGGCGACGCCTACATGGTCAACTGGGTGTCCAACGTCTTCCCGGGCATCCTCGGGCGCACCTGCGACCGGCCCTGCGAGCCGGCCTGCCGGCGCGGGCGGGTCGAACAAAGCAATGAGAAGATTCCCGAACCGGTGGCAATCTGCCGGCTCAAGCGCGTGGCGGCCGACATGAAGGAGGACGTGCGCGCGCGCATGCCCAAGCCCGCGCCCGGCAACGGCAAGCGCATCGCCTGCGTGGGCGCGGGGCCGGCCTCGCTCACCGTCGCGCGCGACCTGGCGCCGCTGGGCTACGAGGTGACGGTGTTCGACGAGGAGGCCAAGGCCGGCGGCTTCATCCGCACCCAGATCCCGCGCTTTCGGCTGCCGGAGTCGGTGATCGACGAGGAGACCGGCTACATCCTGGACCTGGGCGTCGAGTTCCGCGGCGGCGAGCGCATCGGCTCGATGAAGGCGCTGATGGCCGAGGGGTGGGACGCGATCTTCGTCGGCTGCGGTGCGCCGCGCGGGCGCGACCTGGACATTCCCGGGCGCCGGGAAGYGGCGGCCGCCATCCACATCGGCATCGACTGGCTCAATTCCGTGTCCTTCGGCCACGTGAGCCGCATCGGCC
>NZ_JBFTPJ010000004.1:0-20806 GCF_056398445.1 Variovorax sp. 01T439_2 | reverse complement strand
GTTCAGGAGGTGCTTCATGGATGCCGGTTTCTATCCTTTTCGTTTTTGTTCGTTTGCGGCCCCATTTTCCACATGAATGGCCTCAGTCGATCAACGCTCCGTTGTCATGGAAGGGAAAAGGGCCTTCGAAAGTGCCCGAAGCTGCCAGATGGGTCACGAGCCGGCCGTCCCGGGCCGACCAGGCGTGAATCTTGAAGCCCGGGGGCTCCAGCGTCCAGGCCGAGGCCGCATCGGGCGACAGGTCCAGGCAGACCTGGTGCGCCGGCGCCGGCGAAGTCGATGCGATGCTGCCGCCAAAGCGCACGTCGATCGCGCGGTGCAGGTGGCCGCAGATCACGCGCTCCACGTTGCGGTGCCGCGCGACCAGCGCCTCGAGCGCCTCGGCGCCCTGCAGCAGGCCGATCTCGTCCATGTGGCCGATCAGCGTGCGGAAAGGCGGGTGGTGCATGGCAATCACCACCGGCTCGCCGCGGCAGGCATCGAGCTGTTCCTCGAGCCAGGCCAGGCGCTCGCTGCAGAGTTCGCCGTGGCTCGCGCCCGGCACGCAGGTGTCCAGCGTGAGCAGGCGCAGCGCGCCGACGCGCACCGAATACTGCACGAAGCCGGCCGAGCCCACGCCCGCCGCCAGGTAGGCGTGGCCGGGAAAGCTGCGGCGCAGCTGGCCGCGCTCGTCATGGTTGCCGGGCATCAGGTAGACCGGCATCGCGAGCGGCGCCAGCAGGCGCGCCAGGTGCTCATATTCGGCCGCGCGGCCGAAGTCGCTGAGGTCGCCCGTGATTACCACGGCGTCGGGCTGCTGCGGCAGCCGAAGCACCGATTGCACCGCGCGCTCCAGGTAGGGCGCGGTGTCGATGCGGCCATAGGCCAGGCGTCCCGGCTCGCGGATGTGCAGGTCGGTCAGCTGGACCAGGAAGGTGGTGTCTTGTGTCGCTGTCGTCGTCATGCGATGGTCTCCTGCGAGGTCATCAGGCGGTCGGGCTGGATGCGCAGGCCCACCGGATCGCCGGGACCGAAAGGTGTGTCGCGGCCCACGTCGGCCACCAGCAAGGGCTGGTCCTGCACGCGCAACTGCAGCTGCACGCGGTCGCCGAGGAAGGTGCGGCGCTCGACCGTGGCGGTGCCCCAGTCGGGCCGCGGCGCGCTCACTTCGACGTCTTCGGGGCGCACCAGCAGCATCGCATGGCTGCGCCAGGCGGGTGGGCAAGGCAGGGTGCTTCCGCCGAGTCGGACAACGCCTTGCGCAATGGCGTCGGCTTCGCGCGCGAGGCGGTTGACGCGGCCCAGGAATTCGGCAACGAAGGGATGCGCCGGTGCGCGGTACAGCTCTTCGCCGCGGCCGATCTGCACGATGCGCCCGGCGCTCATGACCGCCAGGCGGTCGGCAATGGCCAGGGCCTCCTGCTGGTCGTGCGTGACGTGGATGGCCGTGATGTGCAGCCGGCGCAGCAGTTCGGCAAGCTCGTCGCGCAGCGACTCCTTGAGCTTRGCATCGAGCGCGGCCAGCGGCTCGTCCAGCAGCAGCACGCGCGGGCGCACGGCCACGGCACGCGCCAGCGCCACGCGCTGCCGCTGGCCGCCCGAGAGCTCGGCGGGGCGCTTGTTCTCCAGGCCGCCCAGCCGCGTCAGGTCGACCAGCTCGCCCACCGCGCGCCTTTCCTCTTCCGGCGCCACGCCGCGGATGCGCAGCCCATAGCCGATGTTGGCCGCCACCGTCATCTGCGGAAACAGCGCATAGCTCTGGAACACCATGCCCACGCCGCGATGCTCCACCGGCCGCTCGGTGACGTCCTGCCCGCCGAACACGATGTGGCTGCCTGCGTCGGGCGCTTCGAGTCCCGCGATCAGCCGCAGCAGCGTGGTCTTGCCGCAGCCCRAGGGCCCGAGCAGCGCAAGCACCTCGCCGGCCTCCACATGCAGGTGGGTGGGCAGCAGGCCGCGCGTGCCGTCGGCGTAGGTTTTCGCGCAGTTCGCGATGTCGATGGGAATGCGYTCAAGTTCCATGGCGTTTCTGCATCAGGTTGGCAAGATATTGAAGGCCCCACAGCACCGGAAGAATGACCGCGAAGAAAACCAGCGTATAGGCCGATCCGATCTCGATGCGCATCGAGGCATAGCTGTCGGCCAGGCCCACGGGCAGGGTGCGCGTGAGCGGCGTGTGCAGCATCCACGTGAGGTTGAACTCGCCCACCGAGAGCGTGAACACCATCAGGCTGCCGGCCACGATGGCGGGGAACACCGCGGGCACGAGGATGCCCATGAAGCGCTGGCGGAAGTTCGCGCCCAGCGAGCGGGCCGCCTCTTCGAGCGCGAGCAGGTCGTCGCGCTGGAAGGCCGAGCTCACGGTACGCACCATGAACGGCAGCGTGAACACCATGTGGCCCACCAGGATGAAGGCGAAGCTCTGGCGGAAGGCCGTGAGCTGCCCGTAGGCAAGGATCAGCGCCAGCGCCGTGGCCAGTCCCGGCACCGCCACGGGCAGCGTGAGCAGCTCCTCGAAGATGTGCGCCGCGCGCGAGCGGCTGCGCGCCAGCGCATAGGCGCAGGGCACGCCCAGCAGCACGGTGCCCACCACGCAGGCCAGCGCCAGCGCGAGCGACCAGCCGACGGTGCCGCCGTAGTTGTCCCATACCTCGCCGAGCCAGCGCAGCGTGAGGCCGCTCTTCAGGCCCGCGCTGTAGTTGTTGACCAGGCCCGCCATCACCGACAGCAGCATCGGCGCGATCATGAAGAGGCTCACGAGCACGGTGATGGCCAGCAGGAAGGGCGCCCGGGGTTGCGTGTTCTTTCGCATGGGGGAGTTCCTTGATGATTCAGCGCGCGACGGGGTTGGCGCCGAAGCGCCGCGCGGCGAACAGCACCAGCCAGGTGACGAGGCCCAGCGCGATCGAGAGCGATGCGGCGAGCGCGAAGTTGGCGTAGTTGGTGAACTCGTTGTAGATGGTGATGGGGATCACCTCGAACTTGCTGGCCAGCGTGAACGCGGTGCCGAAGGCGCCCATCGAGGTGGCGAACAGGATCGCGCCGCATGCGAGCGTGGTGGGCGCGAGTTCGGGCAGCCACACGTCGCGCGCCACGCGCAGCCGCGAGGCGCCGAGCGAGCGCGCGGCTTCTTCGAGCTGCATGTTCATGGCCTCGGCCGCGGCGGCATAGGTGGCAATGGCGCGCGGCAGCGAGAAGTAGAGGTACGCGAGAAACAGCCCGAGCAGGCCGTAGGCGAAGGTGATGCGCTCGCCGAACAGGCTGTCGCCGATGTCGGCCACCAGCCCTTGCCGCCCGCCGAGCAGGATCACGAAGAAACCGATGATCACGCCCGGAAAGGACAGCGGCAGCGTGAGCAGCGACAGCAGCATGCGCTTGCCCGCGAAGGCGTGGCGCGCAAGGTAGATGCCGACGGCGGCGCCGAGCACCAGGGTTGCCAGTGTCACGGCCACCGACAGTGCGACGGTGTTGGCCATGCTCTGCAGGTAGCGCGAGTCGGTGAGCACTGCGAAGTAGGTGGACCAGCCTTTGCTCGCCRGCAGCGTGAGCAGGCGCACCACCGGCAGCAGCCAGAAGGCCGCGAAGAAAACGGCGGCGGGGGCTGCGCAGGCCAGCAGGCGCCAGCGGGGGTTCCAGGCGTTGGGTTGCTTCATCTCAGTTTTTCATTTCGCGCTTGGGTTCGGTGCGTTGTTGTTCTTGGCGCTGCTGTTTTTGTTCAGGGCGTGTGCACAGATCACCGGGTACTCCCCTCCGCGAATGTCCCCCGGCCTGCGGCCTCCTCCTTGATTTCGCTGCGGGGAGCACCCGATGCTCTGTGCACCAGGGCACGCCGCTGGTGTATCGCTGATCAACGACTGCTCTGATCACGCTCCCGTCGGCGGGAGCGCACCCTGAATGCATCCGGGACAAAACTCAGCGCACTTCCTTGAGATACCGATCGGAGAACGCACGCTGCGCCTCGGCCATGCGGGCGTAGTCGACGCTCTTGGCGCGGGCGTATTCGGTAGCAGGCAGGAACTGCGCCTCGATGTCCTTCGGCATTGCGTTCGCGCGCACAGGCCGCAGGTAGGCCTTGGCCCAGATCGCCTGGCCTTCGTCGGACAGCACGAAGTCGAGCACTTTCTTGCCTTCCGCCGCATGCGGCGCCTTGGCGACCAGGCTCATCACGTAGGGTACGGCCAGCGTGCCTTCGCTCGGAATGACGAAGGCGACGTTGGCCTTGTCCTTGTACTTGGCGCGGTAGGCATTGAAGTCGTAGTCCAGCAGGATCGCGATCTCGCCCGACAGCACGCGTGCATAGGACGTCTGCTTGGGCACGATGGGTTCGTTCTTCTGCAGCGCCTTGAAGTAGTCGATGGCCGGCGCGAAGTTGTCGAGCGTGCCGCCGCGCGCCTCGTTCACCGCCACCGCGCCGACATAGCCCACGAAGGCCGAGGCCGGATCGAGGTAACCGATCAGGCCCTTGTATTCGGGCTTGAGCAGGTCGGCCCACGACTTCGGCATCGGCTTGCCCTTGAGCGCATCGACGTTGACCATGAAGCCGAGCGTGCCCGAGTGGATGGTGAACCAGTTGCCCGCCGGGTCCTTCAGGCCGTCGGGRATGTCYTTCCACGCGGCCGGCTTGTAGGGYTCGACCACGCCTTCCTTCTGCGCCTGCACCGCGAAGGTCACGCCCAGGTAGGTGACGTCGGCCACGGGGCTCGCTTTCTCGGCCACCAGCTGCGCGAGCGACTGGCCCGAGTTCTTGTTGTCGGCCGGCACGGTGATGCCGGTCTTGGCCTTGATGGCCTTGAGCTGCGTGCCCCAGTCGGCCCACTCGGTGGGGCAGTTGTAGCAAATGGCGGTCTGGGCCGTGGCGCTGCCGGCGGCAACGAGCGCGGCGGCGATCAGGCCGAGGCGAGCCATGCGGGAAATACGGAGGGACATGAAAGAACTCCTTGGATGGATATGTGGAGACGGAGGCGAGGTGATCGATCAGTCGTTGGCGTTGTCGCGCGCGGCCGCGCACGATTCGCCGTCGCGGAAGAAGTACGGCAGCAGCAGGCTCGCATCAGCCTGCAGCGCGGTGCCGCCGGCCATCGCCTGGATCAGCAGCTCGACGCTGCGGCGGCCGATGTCGTCGTTGGGCTGCGCGATGGTGGTGAGCGCCGGCGTCAGGTCTTCGCCGAGCGCGATGCCATCGAAGCCGATGACGCTGAGGTCGTCCGGCACGGCAAGGCCGCCCAGGTGCGCGGCGCGGATGCTGCGGATGGCGAGCAGGTCGTTCGAGCAGACCAGCGCAGTGGGCCGGCCGGGCGCCTGCAGCACGCCGGCGAGCGCATCGACCGCGCTTTCGACAAACGGCACCTCGATCAGCGGCGGCGCCTTGAGCCCGGCATCGGCCATGCCCTTGCGGTAGCCGCGGTAGCGCTGCTGCGCGCGGTCGGAGGCGGCGAGCGTGCCGCTGACCATCGCGATGCGGCGGTGCCCGTGCAGCACCAGCCGCGCCACCGCATCGGCCACGGCCGCTTCGCCATCGACGGTCACGCAGGGATGCTCGGGGTGCCTGTTGTAGGCCAGCACGTAGGGCGTGCCGGTGCCGCGCAGCCGGGCCAGCGCGGCCGACGTGGAAGGATTGGAGACCACGAGGATCAGCCCGTCGACATTGCCGGCCAGAAGCAGGTGGACCGCACGCTCTTCCTCGTCGAGCTGGTAGCCCGTGGTGACCGGAATGATCGCGTAGCCGCCTGCGATGGCCGCGCGCGCGATGCCCTGCAGGCATTCGGCAAAGGTCGGATTCAAGAGCGTCGGCAGCACCACGCCCAGCGCACGGCTGCGCTGGGTGCGCAAGGTGCGCGCGCTGGCGTTCGGCACGTAGTCGAGTTCACGCGCAACGCGCTCCACCAGCTCGCGCGTGGAGCGGGTCACCTTGTCGGGGAAGTTGAAGGCCCGCGACACGGTGGCCACGGAAACTCCGGCTTTGGCTGCAACGGCTTGGATGCTCATTCGTGCGGTGTCATGTAATCGATTACATTTCACCGCGGCAGTATGACCCCGCCATGACAGCCGATGAAGTGGGGAAAAACCCTCGCGTGCGTGAGAGCCCCGTCTTGCTCCCTCTCCCTCCGGGAGAGGGCCGGGGTGAGGGCAGCGGCATTCACGCCGCGCCGCCTGCCGGGCGCGCTCTTAAAAAGCCACCCGCGCGCTCCTAAAAGGAAGCCCTACTTCCCCCGCCGAACCCGCCGTATCTCATCCAGCACCAGGCAGATCGCCCCCAGCGTGATCGCGCTGTCCGCCGCATTGAACGCCGGGAAGTACCAATTGCCCACGTGGAAGCTCAGGAAGTCCACCACGTAGCCGTGCATCATCCGGTCGATCACATTGCCGATCGCCCCGCCCAGGATGCAGGCCATCGAGAACGAAAAGAGCTTCTGCCCCGCGTGCGACTTCAGCATCCACACGATGAACACCGCGGCCGCCACGCCAATGGCCGTGAAGAACCAGCGCTGCCAGCCCGAGTGGTCGGCCAGGAACGAGAACGCGGCGCCCGTGTTGTGCGCGCGGACCACGTTGAAGAAGCCCGTCACGTAGGTTGCGTCGCCCAGCTTGTAGTAGCCCAGGATCAGCGTCTTGGTGAACTGGTCGATGATCAGGATGATCGCCGCCAGCCCGAGCCATGGCCAGATGCTGCCGCTGCGCGAGCGCGATGCCGACATGGTGCGTGCCGCCGCCATCAGGCAAAGCTCCGCGGCTCGCCGGCACCGAACAGGTTGCTCGTGCAACGGCCGCAGATCGTCGGATGCGCCGGGTCGTGGCCCACGTCGTCGCGGTAGTGCCAGCAGCGATCGCACTTCTGCGCTGTGCTCGGCGTCACCACCGAAGACAGCGCTTCGCCCGCCGCCAGTTCGATCGCCGAAGTGATGAAGACGAACTTCAGGTCGTTGCCCAGCGACTCCAGCAGCGCGAAGTCGTCGGCCGGTGCGCTGAGCTGCAGCTTGGCCTGCAGCGACGAGCCGACCTTGCCTTCGGCGCGCACGGCTTCGATGTCCTTGTTGACCACGTCGCGGATCTCGCGGATGCGGCCCCACTTCGCAAGCAGTGCTTCGTCGGGCGCGGCGAACTGGCTGTAGGTCTGCGCAAAGATCGACTCGCCCGGCTTGCCCGTGCTCACGAACTTCCATGCCTCTTCGGCAGTGAAGCTCAGGAACGGCGCCATCCAGCGCAGCATTGCCTGCGAGATGTGCCAGAGCGCCGTCTGCGCACTGCGGCGCGCCAGCGAGCCCGGCGCGGTCGTGTAGAGCCGGTCCTTCAGGATGTCGAGGTAGAAGCCGCCCAGGTCTTCCGAGCAGTAGATCTGCAGCTTGGCCACCACCGGATGGAACTCGTACACCTTGTAGTGCGCAAGGATCTCGGCCTGGAACTGCGCCGCGCGCGAGAGCGCATAGCGGTCGATCTCGAACAGTTCCTCGAGCGGCACCGCATCCTTGGCGATGTCGAAGTCGCTCGTGTTCGCCAGCAGAAAGCGCAGCGTGTTGCGGATGCGGCGGTAGGCATCGACCACGCGCGCGAGGATCTTGTCGTCGCCCGCGATGTCGCCCGAGTAGTCGCTCGCGGCCACCCACAGGCGGATGATTTCCGAGCCCAGCTTGTTGCTGATTTCCTGCGGGTCGATGCCGTTCTTGAGCGACTTGCTCATCTTGATGCCCTTGGCATCCACCGTGAAGCCGTGCGTGAGCAGGCCGCGGTAGGGCGCGCGGCCTTCCAGCGCGCAGGCGATCAACAGCGACGAATGGAACCAGCCGCGGTGCTGGTCATGGCCTTCGAGGTACAGGTCGGCTTCGGGGCCGCTCTCGTGGTGCACGTTGGGGTGCGTGCCGCGCAGCACGTGATAGAAGGTCGAGCCCGAGTCGAACCACACCTCGAGGATGTCGGTGCTCTTGGTGTAGTGCGGCGCATCTTCGGCGCCCAGGATCTCTTCGGCCGTGACGCGGCTCCAGGCCTCGATGCCGCCCTTCTCGACGATGTCGGCGGCCTGGTCGAGGATTTCCATCGTGCGCGGATGCAGCTCGCCTGAATCCTTGTGCAGGAAGAACGGGATCGGCACGCCCCAGCTGCGCTGGCGGCTGATGCACCAGTCGGGCCGTCCGGCGATCATGTCGTGCAGGCGCGCCTTGCCGTTCTCCGGGTAGAAGCTGGTCTGTTCGATGGCGTCGAGCGCGGTCTGGCGCAGCGTCTTGGGCGCCTTGTCCTTGGTGAACACGCCTTCGCCCTCGTCCATGCGGATGAACCACTGCGCCGCGGCGCGGTAGATCACCGGCGTCTTGTGGCGCCAGCAGTGCGGATAGCTGTGCGTGATGGTCTCGGTGGTGAGCAGGCGGTTGGCATCGCGCAGCGCCGCGATGATCACCGGCACGGCCTTCCAGATGTTCTGCCCGCCGAACAGCGGGAAGTCGGGCGCGTAGCTGCCGTTGCCCTGCACCGGGTTCAGGATGTCGTCATACGCCACGCCATGCGCGATGCAGGAGTTGAAGTCGTCCACGCCGTAGGCGGGCGAGGAGTGGACCAGGCCGGTGCCGTCGGTGGCGGTGGCGTAGTCGGCCAGGTACACGGGCGACAGGCGCTTGTAGCCAGCGTCCACGTCGTACAGCGGATGCTCGAATTCGAGCCCGCCAAGTGCTTCGCCCTTGACCGTGGCCAGCACCTTGCCGTCGAGCGCATAGCGCGTCATGCACATCTCGACCAGCGAGTTGGCGAGGATCAAGAGGCCGCGCTCGGTGTCGACCAGCGAGTATTCGATCTCCGGGTTCAGGTTGATCGCCTGGTTGGCCGGGATGGTCCACGCGGTGGTGGTCCAGATCACGGCAAAGATGTCGCCGAGGATCGTGTGGTCGGTCCCGAAGGCCTTGAGCACCTTCTCGCGCTCGTGCGCCTTGAAGGCCACATCGAGGGTCTGGCTCTTCTTGTCGGCGTATTCGATCTCGAATTCGGCCAGCGACGAGCCGCAGTCGAAGCACCAGTACACGGGCTTGAGGCCGCGGTAGACGAAGCCGCGCTCGATCACGCGCTTGAACGCGCGCAGCTCGCCGGCTTCGTTCGCGAAGTCCATCGTCTTGTAGGGATGGTCCCATTCGCCCAGCACGCCCAGGCGCTGGAAGTCGGCCATCTGCTGCGCGATCTGTTCCGTGGCGTAGGCGCGGCTCTTGGCCTGCATCTCGTCGCGGCTCAGGTTGCGGCCGTACTGCTTTTCGATGGCGTTCTCGATCGGCAGGCCGTGGCAGTCCCAGCCGGGCACGTAGAGCGCGTCGTAGCCTTCGAGCTGGCGCGCCTTGGTGATCATGTCCTTCAGGATCTTGTTCACCGCGTGGCCCATGTGGATCTGGCCGTTGGCGTAGGGCGGGCCGTCGTGCAGGATGAACTTGGGCGCGCCGTGGCGGGCGTCGCGCAGGCGCTGGTAGCGGCCTTCGTCGTTCCATTCCTTGACCCAGCCCGGTTCGCGCTTGGGCAGATCGCCGCGCATCGGGAAGGGGGTGTCGGGCAGGTTCAGCGTGGAACGGTAATCGGTGGGGGAAGCGGCGTCAGACATGTTGGGGTGCGAAACAGAGGGGCTTCGACAGGCTCAGCCCGAACTGCATTTGAGCGGTCGGTGCGGAAGAAAAGCCGTTCGCCCTGAGCTTGTCGAAGGGCGGCAGCACGGTGCGTGCAGGGCTAAATTCGGTCGCGCGTGGTCTGGCGGTGGGTTTCGGCGTGGGTCGACGCAAAGAACGCGCGCGCGTCGCGCCCATCCTTCGCGATGCCCGCAGTCAGGGCCTCGAGGCTGGTGTAGCGCAATTCGTCGTGCAGTTTGTGCAGGAGTTCCACGCGGACGATTTTACCGTAGGCCCCTTCGGCTCCCAGATGCGAGGGCCACTCCAGGCAATGCGTCTCCAGCAGCACGCGGCCCGCGTTGACGTCGTTGGCATCGAGCGAGGGCCGCACGCCGAGGTTCGCCACGCCCGGCAGCGGCTGGTCGGCCAGCCCGTGCACCAGCACCGCGAAGATGCCGCTGGCCGCCGGTTTCCAGTGCTTGAAGCGCAGGTTGAGGGTGCGGAACCCGTCGTCCTTGCCAGGCGCCGAGGCGCCCAGCGCGCGGCCGAGCTTGCGGCCATGGACCACGTGGCCCGAGATCGTGTAGGGCCGCCCGAGCAGGTGCTGGGCATCGGCCATGCGGCCCTCGGCCAGCGCCTCGCGCACGGCCGAGCTGGAAACGCGCAGGCCGTGGACCTCGTAGCTGTTCATGCGCGCCACGTCGAAGCCGTGCGCATCGCCGGCGGCGTCGAGCATGGCGTAGTCGCCGGCCCGCCTGGCGCCAAAGCGGAAGTCGTCGCCCACCAGCACGTAGCGCGCGCCCAGGCCGTCGATCAGCACGTTCTGGATGAAGGCTTCGGGCGACTGGGAGGCCAGCCGGCCGTCGAAGGGCAGCACCACCGTCTGCGCCACGCCGCAGGCCGCGAGCTCGGTGAGCTTGTCGCGCAGCGTGCCGATGCGCGCGGGCGCCAGGTCGGGTTTCTTGGTGACGGCGGCGAAATAGTCGCGCGGATGCGGCTCGAAGGTGAGCACGCAGCTGGGCAGCCCGCGATGGCGCGCCTCGGTCTGCAAGAGCGCCAGCATGGCCTGGTGGCCACGGTGCACGCCGTCGAAATTGCCGATGGTGAGGGCGCAGGCCGGAGCCACGCCCGGGTGCCGGAAGCCGCGGAAAACCTGCATGGATGGGTATCTTTTTGATAGCGCCTTTTGCCCGTCGAATGGGCATATCAGGCCGTTTTGTCACAAAGCCGGTATATTGTGACTCAGTGCGTCGCCTGAAGTGGTCTCCGGCGCGCTCCGTGTCCCTGGTCTTTCCGTGATTCTTCCCTTTTTGAGGAGGCGTGTGGTGAAGGTCTTGAAGCTGTCGGCCCAAGGGCTGCCCCAGTCATGGATATCGCTCGAACAGGCGGTCATCCACTATGCAGCGGACGAAGTCCGCTGGGAGGTGGGCGCGCAGGTGGCCGTGTTCCGTGGCGGCCACAATGCCATCACCGGCCAGCAGTCGCAGATCGCGATCAACAGCATCATCGGCACCAAGGGCGTGCCGCGCATCAATCCCTTCACCCAGCGCCCGGGGCTCACCAACAGCAAGCTGTTCTCGCGCGACCGCAACATCTGTGCTTACTGCGGCGGGCATTTCCACGAAGACGAGCTCACGCGCGAGCACATCATTCCGTTCGCGCAGAACGGCATCGACACCTGGATGAACGTGGTCACGGCCTGCCGGCCCTGCAACCACCGCAAGAGCAGCCGCACGCCCGAGCAGGCCAACATGCCGCTGCTGTACGCGCCCTACGTGCCCAGCCTCTGGGAAGATTTCATTTTGCGAAACCGCCGCATCCTGGCGGACCAGATGGAATTCCTGATGGCGCACCTGCCGCAGAGCTCGCGGCTGCACGACACCTAGCGCTTCCAGCCGGGCGGGCGCTTCTCGATGAAGGCCTGCACGCCTTCCAGCGCGCTCTCGTCCATCATGTTGCAGGCCATGGTCTGGCTGGCGTCGGCCAGCGCGGCCTCGATGCCGGTTTCGAGCTGGCGATAGAACAGCGCCTTGCCGAGCGCGAGCGCCTGGCGCGGCTTGGCGACGATGCTGGCCACCAGCGCCTCCACCGCGGCGTCGAGCTCGCCGGGCGGCGCCACCCGGTTGACCAGGCCTTTCTCGCGGGCTTCCTCCGCGCCGATGAATTCGCCGGTCACCAGCATCTCGAAGGCCTGCTTGCGGCCGAGATTGCGAGACAGCGTGACGCTCGGCGTGGCGCAGAACAGGCCCACGCTCACGCCGCTGACCGCGAAGCGCGCGTCGCTCGAGGCCACCGCCAGGTCGCACACCGCGACCAGCTGGCAGCCCGCTGCCGTCGCGATGCCGTGCACGCGCGCAATCACCGGCACGGTCAGGCGCTGGATCGACAGCATCATCGCGCCGCAGCGCTCGAACAGCCGCTGGTAGTAGCCGAGCGAGGGTTCGGCGCGCATTTCCTTCAGGTCGTGGCCCGCGCAGAAGGCCTTGCCCGCTGCCGCGATGACGACGGCGCGCACCGTGTCGTCGGCCGCAATGTCAGCGAGCGCCTGTTCGAGCGCGCCCAGCATGCCTTCGGAGAGGGCGTTGAACGAGGCCGGGCGGTTCAGCGTCAGCGTGGCCACGCCGCGCGCATCGCGTGTCGCCAGCACGAAGGGAGAAGTCGTGTCATTCATGTCCGTGGCCCTCGTCAATCAGTCAGTACGTCAATTCGAGCACCGTCACGTGCTGCTGCGCCGCCGGCCAGGTCAGGCCGGTGATGCGCTCCGCGTTGAATTCGCCGGTCACCGCGCGCTGCGGTTGCGCGGCGGCCACCCGCAAACGCGAACTCGACACGCCGGAGCCCTTGGGCGGCACGCCGGGCGGCGGGCTCTGGCCGTCGAAGCGCATGGTGTCGCGCTCTGCATCGAAGTAGCCGCGCGGCCGCGTGAAGACGACCACCGCCTGGGCGCTGCCATCGGCCGGCGTGAGGCGTTCGGGCCGCAGGTTCACGACGCGGCTGCTGCGCGGAAACGGACTGCGGTAGATGTGCGTGATGCCGTAGCCGGGTGCGCTGAGCACGAACTCGTAGGCCGTGTCGCCGCGCGCATTGAACGGACCCCAGCGGCCATCGGCGCCGATGCTTTTGCTGTGCACCGCATCGCCGCGCCGTGCGCCCGTGGCCGGATCCACCGCGTACACGGTGACCTGCCCGCCATTGAGCGAAAGGTTCTCCGCGCCCACCGCGCGGCCGTCGAGCACGACGCTCGCCTCGGGCGCCACCGCCGTGCTGCGCGGCGCTTCGCCGGTCAGGAACTGCCAGGTCGCCGCGAATGCCGCGGGCGAGAACGAGGTTTCCCGGTGGTCCACGCGCGGCAGCACCACGTTGGTCGCGCCCTTGAGCGCCGGTCCGTCGAAGCCGATGTTCGTCGGCTGGCCCGGCACCCCGATCCACACGCCGTCGGGCTGGGCGTACTTGTCGTTGTTGTCCGAGCGCAGCGTGAGCCACTTCACGCCCGGCGTGACCTCCTCGCCGTTCGGCCCTTTCGGCGCATTGAGCTGCTGCATGAAGCCCGAGAGCCCCGAGAACTCGTTGTTCTCGCGAAAGCCCTTCACGGCCCAGATGCCGTGCGCCGGATTGCCGCCCAGCACCACATGGCTCACGACGGCCGCGCCGCCGCCGTTCTGCACGTAGTTGCGGATCGTGTTGCCGCCGCGCGAGTTGCCGATCAGCACCACCTTGCCGGCGCCCGTGGCCTTCAGCACCTTGTCGACCTCGGCCTTCAGGAAGAGGGCCGAATCGGCGGTCGAGCTGCGGCCCGGCTGGGCCACGGCATCGTCGTCGCGTGCCAGCGGGTAAGGCTGGTCGAGCGCAAAGAGCCGGTCGCGCGGCCAGCCGTTCGACTCGAAGCGCCAGATCGTGGTCTGCCAGAGCGCAGCCGAATCGCCATTGCCGTGCATGAAGACGATCGGCGGGCGTTCGGTGTACGAAGGCGAGGGGACGGTGGCGCAGGCGGTCAGCATGGCGGTCGATGCGAGGCCGAGGGCCAGCAGGGTGCGGCGTGATGGCATGTGATGTGTGTTCCTGGCGAGGTTCCAGTAAGAACGCCCGCCGGCGCAAGGCGGGCGGGCGTTGGATGCTATGGGAAAAACTCCGTCAGGCGAAGACGCCGGCCGTGTCCTGCATGCGCGCCGACACTTCGCCCAGGTGGTGCAGCGTGTCGCCGAAGGTCATTTCGAGCTGCGTGAGCTTGCGGAAATAGTGGCTGCCGATGTATTCGTCGGTCACGCCGATGCCGCCATGCAGCTGCACCGAATTCGCGGCGACAAAACGCATCGACACGCCCAGCTGGTACTTGGCGCGCGCCAGCGCCTGGCGCCGCTCCTCGGCGGGCGCATTGAGCTTGAGCGTGGCGTAGTAGCTCATCGAGCGCGCGAGCTCGAGCTGCATCTTCATGTCGGCCACGCGGTGGCGCAGCGCCTGGAAGGTGGAGATGGTCACGCCGAACTGCTTGCGCTGGTTCATGTAGTCGACGGTGAGGGCCAGGGTCTTGTCCATCACGCCGACCGCTTCGGCGCAGGTGGCGGCAATGCCGACGTCCACCGCATATTCGAGCGCGGCCAGGCCGTCGGCCGTGACCAGCGTGGCGTCTGCCTTGTCGAACACCACCTCGGCCGCGCGACTGCCCTCCTGCGTGCCGTAGCCGCGGGCCTCGACGCCGCTCGCGCTGCGTTCGACCAGGAAGAGGGCGATCCTGCCGTCGGCCTTGGCCGGCACCAGGTAGGCGTCGGCTTCGTCGCCCACGGGCACCACGCTCTTGGCGCCGGTCAGCGACCAGCCGTCGCCGGCCTTGGCCGCATGGGCCTCGCACACGTCGAGGCGATAGCGCGACTTGCGTTCCTGATGAGCCAGCACCACGATGGCCTGGCCGCCGGCGATGCGCGGCAGCCAGTTGTCCTTGGTGTCGGCACCGGCGTAGCCGCCCAGCACGGCGCCGGCGATCAGCGTCTGCGCAAAGGGCTCGAGCACGATGCCGCGGCCCAGCTCTTCCATCACCACCATGCCGGCCACCGGGCCCATGCCCAGGCCGCCGTCGTCCTCGGCGATGTAGAGGCCGCCCAGGCCGAGCTCGGCCAGCTCGTCCCAGGCCTCGCGCGAGAAGCCGCCGTGGGCCTCGATGCCGCGGCGGCGTTCGAAGTCATAGCCCTTGTCGACCCACTTGCGAACGGCGTCGCGCAGTTGTTCCTGGTCGTCGGTGAAATTGAAATCCATGTTCTTGTCTCCTCAGCCCAGCACCGTCTGGGCGACGATGTTGCGTTGCACTTCGTTCGAGCCGCCGTAGATGGTGGTCTTGCGCATGTTGAAGAAGGTCGATGCAAGCGGCGCGAGCGCCGGGTTGCCGCCCGGGAAGTTGCCCTGCCAGCCGGCTTCCATCGCTTCGCGGATGAGCGGCAGCGAATAGGCGCCGCCGGCCAGCATCATGAGTTCGCTGTAGCGCTGCTGGATCTCGCTGCCGCGGATCTTGAGCAGGCCCGCGACGTCGAGCGAATTCTTGCCCGAGGTGGCGGCCGAAAGCACGCGCAGCACCATCATCTCGAGCGCGACGATGTCGACCTCCAGCTTGGCGATCTCGTCACGGAAGCGCTGGTCTTCGTAGACGCCTTCGCTCTTGGCGATGCGCTTCAGGCGCTCGAGCTCGCGCTTGGCGCGGTTCACGTCGGCGATGTTGGTGCGCTCGTGCGAGAGCAGGTGCTTGGCGTAGGTCCAGCCCTTGTTCTCCTCGCCGATCAGGTTCTCGGCCGGCACCTCGACGTTGTCGAAGAACACCTCGTTCACTTCATGGCTGCCGTCCAGCAGCTTGATCGGCCGCACCGTGACGCCGGGCGACTTCATGTCGAGCAGCAGAAAGCTGATGCCGGTCTGGGGCTTGCCCTCGTTGCTGGTGCGCACGAGGTTGAACATCCAGTCGCCATACTGGCCGAGGGTGGTCCAGGTCTTCTGGCCGTTGACGATGTACTTGTCGCCGTGGCGCTCTGCCTTGGTCTTGACCGAGGCCAGGTCGGAGCCCGAGCCGGGCTCGCTGTAGCCCTGGCTCCACCAGACCTCGCCGCTCGCGATGCCGGGGAGGAAGCGCTTCTGCTGCTCGGCATTGCCGAAGGCCATGATCACCGGGGCGACCATCACGGGGCCGAACGGGATGATGCGCGGCGCGCCGGCCAGCGCGGTTTCTTCCTCGAACAGGTGGCGCTGGATGGCGGTCCAGCCCGGGCCGCCGAATTCCTTCGGCCAGCCGTAGCCGAGCCAGCCCTTCTTGCCAAGAATCTTGGCCCAGCCCTGCAAATCGTCGCGCGTCAGCTCGAGCGCGTTGTGCACCTTGTGCGAAATTTCTTGGGGAAGGTTTTCTCTGACCCAGGCGCGAATTTCTTCGCGGAACTGCTGTTCTTCGGGCGTGAAGCTCAAATCCATGCGTGCCTCGCTGTGTTGATCGGTCCGCCGCCGTCGCGGCTGCGGCGGCATGTCTCCGGAGCTTCGAGTTTTAGCACGGTCGTGCTGTGAATCGGTGTCCGCGCGGCGACAACGCGGGCGGAGCACGGATAATCCCGGCCTCCCATGAAGAACATCGTGATCCTGATCTCCGGCGGCGGCTCCAACATGGCGGCCATCGTGCGCGCCGCCGAGCGCGACCGCTGGCCCGAGCGCTTCGGCGCGCGCATTGCCGCGGTCGTCAGCAACAAGGCCGACGCAGGGGGGCTTGCCGTCGCCAGGGCCCACGGCATCGCAACCGCCGTGGTCCCGCACAAGGACTTCGCGACGCGCGAGGCCTTCGACGAGGCGCTGGCGAAGGCGGTCGACGCGCATTCGCCGGCGCTGGTGGTGCTGGCGGGCTTCATGCGCATCCTGACGCCGGGCTTCGTCGGGCGCTACGCCGGCCGCCTGGTCAACATCCATCCCTCCTTGCTGCCGGCCTTTGCGGGGCTGAACACGCACCAGCGGGCCATCGATGCCGGCTGCAAGGTGGCGGGCGTCACGGTGCACCAGGTCACGACCGAACTCGACCACGGTCCGATCCTGGACCAGGCGGTGGTGCCGGTGCTGCCGGACGACACGGCCGCCACGCTGGCCGGCCGGGTGCTCGCGCAGGAGCATCAGTTGTATCCACGCGCCATTGCCGCGTGGCTTGCAGATACATCAAGTCACACGTCTTAAATTTGTTTATATTCGCGGGTTTTCGGGAGCACGAATGAAAACCCAATCGCTACTGTCCGCGGTCGCCGGCGCTGTCCTGTTGTCGGCCTGCGCCGCGCCAGCCCCCGCACCAGCCCCCGCATCCGCATCCGCTGCACCGCCCGAGCCGGTGTTCCAGTGCAATGCGGACGGCGCGCGCTTCGCCGTCGGCCAGCCGCTGTCGCCCCAGCTCGAGGCCGCCGCCCGCGTGCGCGCCGGTGCGGGCACGGTACGTGCGCTGAAGCCCGGCGAGGCAGTGACGATGGAACTCAACGGCGGGCGCCTGAACCTCGACGTGGATGCACGCGGCCGCGTGACGGACGTCCGCTGCGGCTGAGGCGCACTGGGGCCGGCGCTGTCGTCGAATACCTGGTGTTCTAGATCGGCGCGAAGCGCCGTTGGATGACGCCGTYGATCTCCACCGTGCCCTCGAACATCGCAGCCGGGCGGACCCACAGCCCTTTCGCGCCATAGAGCGCGCGGTACAGCGTCATCGGCTCCAGCGTTTCGCTGTGGCGCACGGTGCCCAGCACCTCGTATTCGCCGCCCTTGTAGTGCCGATAGCGGCCGGGGGGCGTCTCGATCAGGGGTGGCAGGTCGTTGTCGTCGTTCATGTTCTTGCTGGCCTTTCAATGGGAGGCTGGTGGAGGAAAGTCGGATGGATCGCGCTGATTTTGTTCACCTCGTCAGGCTGAGCGAGCATGCCAGCGCGGACGACAGCGCGCGCTACCGGCGCGGCGTCGCGGCTTTTGCGGCGCTCGGCTATCTCTGGGTGCTGGCTTGCCTTGCGCTTTCGGTCGGCATCATCGCCTGGGTCGCGCTGGCGGCCGGACGCGGGCGTTTCAGCTTCACGCGCGGCTGGCTGCTGCTGTTCGCCCTGGGCCTGCTCTGGGCCACGCTGCGCGCGCTCTGGGTCCGGTTCGACGAGCCTGAAGGGCGTGAGCTTTCGCGCGCCGATGCGCCCGCGCTGTTCGAGGCGCTCGAGCGCATCCGCAAGAAGATCAAGGGGCCGCCGGTCCACCGCGTCTATCTCGACGACGAGTTCAATGCCAGCATCCGGCAGGTACCGCGCTTCGGGCTGTTCGGCGGGGCGGTCAACTCCCTGAGCATCGGGCTGCCGCTGCTCATGATGCTGGACCGGCGGCGGCTGCTGTCGGTGCTCGCCCATGAATACGGGCACCTGCGCGGCAACCACGGCAAGCTCAGTGCCTGGATCTACCGCACGCGGCTTTCATGGCTGAAGCTGGACGCCAGCCTGCAGCGCGACGAAGGCGTGATGGCGCTGGTGTCGCAAGCCTTCTTCCGCTGGTACTTTCCGCGTTTCGCGGCCCGCACCTTCGCGCTCGCGCGGCAGGACGAATACGAAGCCGACCGCATCTCCGGCCGGCTGCTGGGCACGCCCGTGGCCGCGGCCGCCTTGACCGAGATCGCCATCAAGGCCCGCTGGTATGCCGACGAGTTCTGGGCCTCGCACTGGGCGCGCGCCGAACGCGAGCCGCAGCCGCCCGGTCCCTTCGAGGCCCTGAGCCAGCGCGCCGCCACGCCGCCGGACGCCGAATTCGCGCGCCAGGCCCTGCGCGAAGCCATGCGACGCGTGAGCGACCTGGAAGACACCCATCCCGTGCTGCGCGACCGGCTCGAGGCGCTCGGCCAGAAGGCCGTGGTGCCGCCCTGGTCGGTCGAACCCGCGCTGGGCATGCTGGCCGACAGCGCCAAGTGGATCGCGCATTTCGACAACCAGTGGCGCCGCGCCCATGCCGGCGACTGGAAGCAGCACCACGCGCATCGCTCGCGCATCCGCGAGCGCGTCGAGCTGCTCGCGGCGCGGGGCGAGCGCAACATGCCCGACGAGCTGGTGGAGTGGGCGGATGCCGAACGCCGGCTCGATCCGGCCGCCCCGGTGCGTGTCCGCTATGAGCGCGCACTCCAGATCGCGCCCGAGCACTCCGGCGCGCTGCGCGGACTGGCCCAGATGCTGCCCCTGCGCGACCGCGCGGCGCGCCTGGCGGTGCTCGAGCGCCTGTACGGCTCCAGCGCGGCGAGCCGTTGGTGGGCCGCGAAAAGTGCCGTGGCCGCGCTCGAGGACCCCGATGCGGGCGCGCACGACGAGGACGCGCTCAAGCTGTGGCGCGGCCGTCTCAAGGAGGCCGAGGAAGCCGAGGCCCGCGCCTGGGAAGAGATCACCGAGACGCCTTACTTCAGCCAGATCGCCCGGCACGACCTGGGCGACCACGAACTGGGCGAACTGCGGGCCGACCTCGCGCGCTGCCTGCCCGTTTCGCAGGCCTGGCTGGTGCGCAAGATCCTGCGCGAATTCCCGTGGCGCCGGGCCTACGTCGTGTTCGTCGAGTTGCCGGGGCTGGACGACGACGACCGCTGGCAGCTCTGCCGCCAGCTCGAACACACGCTGAGCCTGCCGGGCGCGGCGCTGGTGCTCTGGGCCGGCCATTCGCCGACGCTRGAGGAGATCGAGCGGCAGGCTTTCGGGGCGATCTGGACGCGCACCGCGTAGCGGGCCGCCCGGCTGAGACAATCGGGGCATGCACCCCAAAGCCCTGTTGGAGGCCACCGCCGATCTGGTCGGCCTTGTCCTGAAATTCGATCACCCGGCCGACCAGGTCGTTTCGCGCTTTTTCCGCGACCACCGCGAGTTCGGCCCGCGCGAGCGCGCCACGCTTGCCGAAACCGTCTACACCGTGCTGCGCAAGAAGCTGCTGTTCGACCACCTCTCGCCCTCGGGCAGCGGCTCGAAGGAGCGCCGCATGGCGATCCTGGGCTTTCACGGCCCGCGCGACTTCCTCAAGAGCGCCCTCAACGACACCGAAAAGCGCTGGCTCGACAACTGCGACGCCGTCAAGCCGGACGATCTGCTCGAACGCCATCGCCACAACCTGCCCGAATGGCTGGTGGGGCCACTCAAGGCCCAGCTGGGCGACGGTTTCTGGGCCCTGGTCGAAAGCCTGCAGCAGCCCGCGCCGCTCGATCTCCGCGTCAATGCGCTGACCGACAAGCGCGCCGAAGTCAAGGCGGAGCTTGCGAAAGCTGCTATCAAATCGGAAGCAACGCCATTCTCGCCCTGGGGCCTGCGGATCGACGGCAAGCCCGCGCTGACCAAACTGGACGCCTTCGCCCGCGGCGCCGTCGAGGTGCAGGACGAGGGTTCCCAACTGCTCGCGCTGCTGCTGGATGCCAAGCGGGGCGAGATGGTGGTCGATTTTTGCGCCGGTGCCGGCGGCAAGACGCTAGCCATCGGCGCGACCATGCGCAACACCGGCCGGCTCTACGCCTTCGACACCTCGGCCCACCGGCTCGACGCGCTCAAGCCGCGGCTCGCGCGCAGCAAGCTGTCGAACGTGCATCCGGCCGCCATTGCGCACGAGCGGGACGACCGCATCAAGCGCCTGGCCGGCAAGATCGACCGCGTGCTGGTGGACGCGCCCTGCTCGGGCCTGGGCACGCTGCGCCGCAATCCGGACCTGAAATGGCGCCAGTCGCCCCAATCGGTCGAGGAACTGACGGTCAAGCAGGCCGCCATCCTGCAAAGCGCGGCGCGCCTGCTGAAATCGGGCGGACGGCTGGTCTATGCCACCTGCAGCGTGCTGCCCGAGGAAAACGAGGCCATTGCCGAGGCTTTCAGCGCCGCCAACCCCGATTTCGTGCCCCAGGACGCCGCGGAACTGCTGCAGGGGCTCAAAGTGGAGGGTTTCGAGGCGCTCTGCGCAGGCGGAGCGGACGGGCGGCGCTATCTGCGGCTGTGGCCGCACCGCCACGCCACGGACGGTTTCTTTGCCGCGGTGTGGAACCGCAAATAGGCACGGCACTCCAAACTAGGGTAAATCTGCGCCTTTAAGGAAGGGCAAAGGGCCTCATTTTGGCCCTGCCGCCTTAAAATCGCGGGTTAACTGAAAGGCTGCACCTTCGTGTGGCCATGGAGCACTTAATTCAATGTTGATTCCTGACTCTGCCGTTTTGAGCGCGGCCATCGACTGGCTCGGACACGGCTTGTGGGACCTCACATGGTGGCAAGTCGTGCTGTACACGCTTGTCACCACGCACATCACGAT
>NZ_JBFTPJ010000003.1:0-20874 GCF_056398445.1 Variovorax sp. 01T439_2 | reverse complement strand
CTTTGCAACGCCTGAAGGACTCCTGCCATGCCGCAAGCCATCGCCGCGCAACAACTGACGACCGCACCGAACATCGATGCCCCGGACGATTTCTACGAGGCGCTGATCGAAGCGCACCAGGGCCTCTCCACGGACCAGAGCCACGCCTTCAACGCGCGGCTGCTGCTGGTCCTGGCCAACCACATCGGATCGCTGCCCGTGCTGCGCGAGGCCTTCGCCGCCGCAGCACGCAAGTGAGAGCACCCATCACAACCACCGGAGACAAACCCATGATTCGCCTTTTCCTGACCGGCCTCGCGCTGGCCGCAAGCACCCATTTCGCCGTCGCGCAGGACAGCAAGCCCGTCGAATGGGTGGTGGGCTACGCCGCGGGCGGCGGCTCCGACTCCGTGGCGCGCGCCACGGCAGAGACGATGGCAAAGAGCCTGGGCCGGCCCATCGTCATCAACAACAAGCCCGGCGCGGCGACCAACATTGCCGCGGACTACGCCGCCCGCTCGAAGGACTACGGCAGCATGATGCTGACGGCCGACTTCGCCACCCTTGCAGCCAACCCTTTCCTGTTTTCCAAGCTCAGCTACAACGCCGAGAAGGACCTTGCGCCGGTCGGCATGCTGGCGCGCTTTCCGCTCGTGCTGGTAGTCGGTCCGCAGGTGCCGGCGAAGAACTTCAAGGAGTTCATCGCATGGGCCAAGGCGCAGCCCGGCGGCGTGAACTACGCGTCGGCCGGCGCCGGCAGTCCGCACCACCTGGCCACCGAGCTGCTGCGCGAAAAGACCGGCATCGCGATGACGCACGTCGCCTACCGCGGTGCGGCGCCGGCAATGCAGGACATCCTCGGCGGCCAGGTGCCCTTCATGATGGTCGACACCGCCAGCGGCAACCAGTTCGTACTGGCCGGCAAGGTCAAGGCAATCGGCGTTGCCAGCGCAAAGCGCATCGCGACCCTGCCCGACGTGCCGACCCTCGCGGAGCAGGGGCTCGCCGACTACGAGGCCTACGCGTGGCAGGGACTCGCGGTGCCCAGCGCCACGCCCGCAGAGACGGTCGAGAAGCTCAACAAGGCGCTGGTCGATGCGCTGAACTCGGCCCCCGTGAAAGCCCGCTTCCTGGCGCTCGGCGTCGAAGGACTGCCAGGCACGCCGAACGACATGGCCGCGTATGTGAAGGGCGAGCGCGAACGTTGGGGCCGCCTCATCAAGGCGAACAACATCAAGGTGGACTGATCGGGTCCGTGCTGCCGGGCGGGCGCGCGCTCCGGGGACGACGGCTAAAGGCGGGCTCCGAGCTGCATGCGGCAGAGCTCCGATTTATACCTCTCATTCTGGACATATTCCCCAATTTTGTCTAACATGAGATACATATGCCTTCTGCGGCTCCACCCCTCGCCCCTGCGGCCGATCGCCGCCTTGCAGCGTTCGGCCGGCGCATCCACGATCGCCGCAAGGCCCTGAAAGTCAGCGCCACCACAGCGGCGGAGGCGGCGGGCGTGTCCCGCATGACACTGCACCGAATCGAACGCGGCGAACCCTCGGTCACGATGGGGGCCTACATGAATGCCCTCGCGGCGCTGGGGCTGGATGTCGACGTGGTCCCGGCAACCCAATCCGCGCCCCCGGCGCCGATTGCGGGCGGCGTTCGAATCTCCGATTACCCCCAACTGCGCCGGCTCGCCTGGCAGTTGGCGCCGGATACCGAGCTCACACCTGCAGAGGCCTGGGCCACCTACGAACGCAACTGGCGCCATGTCGACGCATCGGCGCTCGACGCGCGGGAGCGGCAACTGCTCGACGAACTGGCACGCGCATTGGGCAGGAAGGCGCTGCATGTTTGAACGCCCGCACCACCGACGGGTCGCCGAGGCACTTGCAATGCTCGATGCCGAAGTGCTCGCCGAGAACCACTGCCTGTTCGGCGGCGGCACGGCCATCGCGCTTCGCTATGGCGAGTACCGCGAGTCGGTGGACATCGACTTCCTCGTTTCCGATATCGATGGCTACCGGCAGCTGCGCCAGCTGCTGACCGGTGAGCAGGGGCTGAGCGCGCTGGCCCGCAAGGGCGCGAAGATCCAGCAGACCGGCGAACTTCGCGCCGATCAATATGGCATCCGATCGATGGTGCGTGTGGGTGACGTCGATATCAAGTTCGAGATCGTGCTCGAAGCACGCATCGAACTTGATGCGCCGGGCGAGCAAGACCGCATCGGCGACATTGCGACGCTCACCGTGCTGGACATGGCCGCAAGCAAGCTGCTTGCAAATTCGGATCGCTGGGCCGACGACAGCGTCTTCAGCCGCGACATCATCGACCTGGCCATGATGCACCCTGGTTCTGCACTGCTGCGCCGCGCGGCGACCAAGGCCAGACAAGCCTACGGCAGCAGCATCGACAGCGATCTGGGAAAGGCCGTGAATGCGCTGCTGACACGCCACGGACGAATGGACCGCTGCATGGCGGTGCTGCAAATGACGCCTGCTGTGACACCCGCGCTGCTTCGCCAGCGCATCAAGGCCTTGCTGCCCCGAACTCCGAGCGCCAGGGGCAAAGCTGCCAACCCTTGATAGCAGGTCCCGGCCAGTCAAAGAAACCCGATGGAGAGCCAGGGAATCGCCGCCACCGCAATCGTCCCCACCAGCAGCGCCACCATATAGCCTGCAATCGGCCGGATGCCCGCATCTGGGTGCACGCGGCCAATGGCGCAGGCCGCGTAGTAGCCCACGCCCAGCGGCGGCGCGAACAGGCCGAGGCCCATCGACAGCACCACCACCATCGCGTAGTGCACCTCATGGATGCCCAACTGCCGAGCTATCGGGAACAGCAGCGGCCCGAACAGCACGATGGCCGGAATGCCCTCGAGCACGCTGCCCAGCACCACGAAGATCACCAGCGACACCGCCAGGAACATCGGCGCGCCGCCGGGCAGGCCGGTCATCGCTTCGGCCAGCAGGCGCGAGAAGCCCGACTGCGTGAGGCCCCAGGCCATGGCGGTCGCGGTGCCGATGATCAGCAGGATGGCGCCCGAGAGCGACGCCGTCGCAACGAGCATCGGCCCCAGCCGCTTCCAGTCGAACTGCCGGTACACGACGAGCCCCGCGACCACGGCGTACATGATGCCGATGGTCGACACCTCGGTGGCGGTGGCCACGCCTTCGACCACCGCCGCGCGGATCACGAACGGCAGCGCCAGCGCCGGCAGTGCCACGACGGCCAGCCGGCCGACCTCGCGCCACGGCGTGCGCACGACCTCGCGCAGGTCCTCGCCGCGGCAGCGGAAGTACACGACCACGCACAGCATCAGGCCCAGCACCACGGCCGGCAGCAGGCCGCCCGTGAACAGCGCGGCGATCGACACGCCCGTGACCGAGCCGATGGTGATCAGCACCAGGCTGGGCGGCACCGTCTCGGTCTGCGCGCCGGTCGCTGCCAGCAGCGCGACGAGCTCGCCTTCGCTCGCGCCGCGCTGCTTCATCTCGGGAAAAAGCGCCGGCGCCACGGCCGCCATGTCGGCCGCCTTGGAGCCCGAGATGCCCGACACGAGGTACATCGCACCAACCAGAACGTACGACAGCCCGCCCTTCACATGCCCCAGCAGGCCCGCGAGGAACGCGACCATCGCCTTGGCCATGCCGGTCATCTCGATCAACAGGCCGAGGAACACGAACAGCGGCACCGCGAGCAGGATCAGGTGCGACATGCCTTCGTCCATGCGCCCCACGATCACCGGCAGCGCCGTGTCGGTGGCCAGCGCCAGGTAGCCGAAGGTGCCAAGGCCGAAGGAGAAGGCGATGGGAATGCCCGCGAGCACGCCCGCCAGCACCACGCCGACGAAGAACACCAGCAGGTTCAGCCGACCGAGCTCCTGGAACACCGAGCGGCCCAGCGTGAACGCGACGACCAGCGTGACGACGATGGCCACCGCCTTGGCCGTGATGCGCCACTCCACGTCGCGCAGCAGCCTGAGCACCGCGAACAGGCCCATCAGGCCCACACCCACCGGCAGCGCCGCGGCCCGCCATGCATTCGAGATGTTCAGCGCGGGCGTGGTGATGAAGCGCTCCTCCGATGCGTACTCCCAGGCCGGCCACGCCACCATCGCCAGAAACGCGAGCGAAGCACACAGCGCCAGGGCTTCGAACAGCGGGCGCCGCGATGGCGGCTGCATCGAGACCAGCGCCGTCATGCGCATGTGCTCGCCGCGCCGCAGCGCGACCACCGCGCCCAGCATCGCAAGCCAGATGAACAAAATCGACGCGAGCTCGTCGGACCAGACCAGCGGGCTGTGGAACACGAAGCGTGCGAGCACGCCCGCGAGCAGCACCGCCACGTCGGCCAGCACCAAGCCGCCGACCGCGATGTCGACCAGCATGCC
This sequence comes from Variovorax sp. 01T439_2, assembly GCF_056398445.1. Classification (NCBI taxonomy): domain Bacteria; kingdom Pseudomonadati; phylum Pseudomonadota; class Betaproteobacteria; order Burkholderiales; family Comamonadaceae; genus Variovorax; species Variovorax sp. 01T439_2. The sequence continues at coordinate 16,505 of NZ_JBFTPJ010000003.1, read as the reverse complement.
GAGCCGGCGCTCGATGGCGGACAGCCGGGGCGCGTCCACGTGCGCACCGGCCGCCAAGCCGAGGGCCGGCCCGCTCATGCAAGCTTGCCCGCGCTGCGCTCGAGCAGCGCCCAGGCCTCGTCGCCGTACTTGGCCTTCCACTCGCTGTAGAAGCCGGCCTTGCGCAACTGGTCGCGGAAGGCGGCTGCGTCCGGCTGGTTGAAGGCCATGCCCTTGGCGGCCAGTTCCTTCTGCAGCCCGGCGTTGAGCTCGGCCACGTCGGCGCGCTCTTTCATGCCGGCCGCGTTGATGTGGCGGGCCACCACGGTGCGCAGATCGGCGGGCAGCTTGTCCCAGGCGCGGCGGTTGGCCAGGAACCAGAAGCCGTCCCACATGTGGTTGCTCAGCGAGCAGTACTTCTGCACCTCGTAGAGCTTGGCCGTCGCGATGATGGCGAGCGGGTTCTCCTGCCCGTCGACGATCTTCGTCTGCAGCGCCGAATAGACCTCGGCAAAGTTGATGGACGTGGGCGCGGCGTCGAGCGCCTTGAACATCGAGGTCCACAGCGGCGACACCGGCACGCGGATCTTGAAGCCCTTCATGTCCTGCGGCGCGGCGATGGCCCGGCTCGACGACGTGATCTGCCGGAAGCCGTTGTCCCAGATCTTCTCCATCGGCACGATGTTGGCCTTGGCGATCTGCTGGCGGATGTGCGCGCCCAGCTCGCCGTCCATCGCCTTCCACACGCTCGCGTAGTCGTTGAAGGCAAAGCCCACACCGCTGATCGATGCGGACGGCACGAGCGTCGAGAGGATCAACCCCGACAGCGTGAAGAACTCCACGCCGCCCGAGCGCAGCTGGCTCAGCACGTCGGTGTCGGAGCCCAGCTGGTTGCTCGGGAAGATCTGGATGTCGACGCGGCCGCCGGTCTCGGCGCGAATGGCGTCGGCCATCTCCTTGGCGCGGATGTTGAGCGGATGCGTGACCGGCAGGTTGTTCGCGTACTTGTAATTGAACTCGGCCTTCTGTGCGAAGGCCCGGTGCATGGGAACGGCGAGGCTGGCGGCCAGTGCCGTCGAGCGCAGCACGGTGCGACGGGTGATGCTCATTTTTTGTCTCCTTGTCCTTTTGTGAATGGATCTGGTCGTGCGGGGCGGCGTCGATGGGTGCGCTCAGGTGATGGCGGCCTCCTTCACGTCGCCGCGTTCGAGCAACTGCTTGCGGATGTCGGCCTTGGCGACCTTTCCGTAGCCCGACTTCGGCAGCGCATCCCAGAAGAAGATGTGCCGCGGCCAGCGGTACTTCGCGCAGCGGCCGTCGAGGTGGTGCAAGAGCTGCTCGGCCGTGAGGCCCGGCTGCGAGGCGACGATCACCGCCACGCCCACCTCGCCCCATTTCTCGTCCGCGATGCCGAGCACCGCCGCCTCGCGCACGGCGGGATGCATCAGCAAGATTTCCTCGACCTCGCGCGGGTACACGTTGGAGCCGCCCGAGATGTACATGTCCGATTCGCGGCCCGTGATGTAGAGCAGCCCGCGCGCATCCATGCGGCCGAGGTCGCCGGTGTGGAACCAGCCGCCGCGCAGCGCTTTCTCGGTGGCTTCGGGGTTCTTGAAGTAGCCCGCGAACACGGCCGGTCCGCGGCAGCAGATCTCGCCCACGGTGCCGGCGGGCACCGGCTGCATCCACGCGTCGAGGATGGCCACTTCCATGCCGGTGCGGGCCCGGCCGCAGCAGCCGATGTTCGCGTTCGGATCGTCGTCGTCGGCGGCATGCATGGCCGGCGGCAGCACCGTGATGCAGCCCGTGACTTCGCCCAGGCCGAAGTACTGCACCAGCACCTTGCCGAGTTTTTGCAGCGCGCGCTTCTGGTCCGCGCGGTACATCGGCGCGCCCGCATAGACCACGTAGCGCAGCGAGCCGTGGTCGAAGCGGTCGACGGCCGGGTCTTCCACCAGCATCTTGACGATGGTCGGCACCGTGAAGACGTTGGTCACGCGGTGGCGCTCCACCAGCGCCCAGAAGGTGGCGGGCTCCAGCCTGTCCGATGGGAGCAGCACGGTGGCCGCGCCGCGCGCCACGTTGAGCAGCGCATGGATGCCCGCGCCATGCGACAGCGGCGCGACGGCGATCGAGCAGTCGTGCTCGGTGGTGCCCGGAATCAGGTCCGCCAGGTGGTTGGTCACGACGAAGGCCATCTGCCCGTGCGTGAGCACGGCGGCCTTCGGGCGGCCGGTGGTGCCCGAGGTGTAGAAGTACCACAGCGGGTGGTCGGCATCGACCTGCGCCATGGCCGCGGGCGCACCGGCATTGGCCGCGAGCAGCGCTTCATAACCGAGTTCATCCGCGCGCGGAAGACCGATGGTGACGACCGAGCGCAGATGCGAAGACGCGGCCTTCACGGCCTCCACATGCTCGGCGAAGCAGTCCTCGGCCAGCATCACGCTGGCCTCGCTGGCACTGCCCAGGTAGGCGACCTCCGGCGGCGTGAGCCGGAAGTTGACGGGCACCCACACCGCGCCCAGGCGGAAGGCGGCCCAGCAGCTCTCAAACAGCGCCGGGTTGTTGCGCGACATCACGAGCAGCTTGTCGCCCGGCCGCATGCCGAGTGCGCGCAGGCCCTGCACCAGCGCATCGACGCGCGCATCGATCTCTTGCCAGGTCCACTGCCGCTCGCCCTGGATCAGCCCCGGCCGGTCGGGAAAGAGCGCGGCCGTCTGCGACAGCAGCGCGGACAGGTTCATCGCCCGCGCCTGGCTCATGCCGCCTCCAGCACGCTCAGGTAGTTGGCGACCGCGGCGCCGCCCATGTTGAAGACCGCGCCCGGCTTGCCGGAGACCACCTGCATGTCGCCCGCGAGGCCCGCGAGCTGCATCGCGGCCATCACGTGCTGCGACACGCCCGTGGCGCCGATCGGATGGCCGCGCGACTTCAGCCCGCCCGATGGATTGACGGGCAGCTTGCCGTCCTTGCGGCTCACGCCGTCGAGGATGACGCGTGCGCCCTGCCCGTGCGGCGCCAGGCCCATGGCTTCGTACTCGAGCAGCTCCGCGATGGTGAAGCAGTCGTGCGTCTCGACGAAGCCCAGGTCATGCAGCGACAGCCCCGCCGCGGCCAGGCCCCGCTGCCACGCGAGCGCCGCGCCCTCGAAGCGGGTCGGATCGCGGCGCGACAGCGGCAGGTAGTCGTTGACCTGCGTGCGCGAGCGCCAGCGCACCGCGGGGACCGTCGCCGACGCAACCGGCCCGGCCGAGATGACCAGCGCCGCCGCGCCGTCGGAGACCAGCGAGCAGTCGGAGCGCTTGAGCGGGCCCGCGACGAAGGGGTTCTTCTCCGACGGCTGGCGGCAGAAGTCGAAGCCCAGGTCGCGCCGCATGTGCGCAAAGGGGTTGTGCACGCCGTTGGCGTGGTTCTTGGCCGAGATGGCGGCCAGTGCATCGCTCTGGTCGCCGAAGCGTTCGAAGTAGCCGCCCGCGATGTTGCCGAAGACGCCGGCAAAGCCCGCCGGCGTTTCGCCCTCTTCCTTCACGTAGGAGCAGCGCAGCAGCGTCTCGGCAATGCGCGGGCCGGGCACGGCGTTCATGATCTCGAAGCCGACCACCAGCGCATGCCGCACGCGCCCGCACTGCACCGCATCGAGCGCGGCCCAGATTGCGGCCGAACCGGTGGCGCATGCGTTTTCCATGCGCACCGCAGGAACGTGGCGCAGCTCGGGAAGCGCCAGGCTCACGAGCGACGCGCTGAAGTCCTGCGGCAGGAAGCCGCTGTTGAAATGGCCGACGAAGACGCCGTCGATGTCGGCCGCGGCGAGCCCCGCGGTCTGCAGCGCGGGCTCGACCGCCGAGCGGATGAGCGCTTCGCTCTCCACGGCATCGAGCTTGCCGAAAGGCGTGTGTCCCCAGCCGATGATGCAGGCGTTGGTGGTCATTGGGCGCTTCTCCTTGTCAGGCGTGGTTGGTGGCCGGCGCGGGCATGCCCCGGCGCAGGGTCGGCAGGCCGACGCCGGCGGCATCGAAGCCGCCATCGACGGCCAGCACCTGGCCGTTGATGAAGCTCGCCTCGTCGCTGCACAGGAAGCCCACGGCGTTGGCCATTTCCTCCGGCGTGCCGTAGCGGCCGAGCGGGATGGTGTCGTAGTAGTCGGAGCGGATCGCCACGCTGTGCACGAGCTTGGCCATCTCGGTTTCCACCGGCCCCGGCGCGATCACGTTCACGCGCACGCCGGCGTTGCCCAGCTCCACCGCATGCTGCTTGGTCAGGTGGATGAGCGCCGCCTTGCTGGTGCCGTAGGCCACCCGCAGCGTGCTGGCGCGCAGGCCCGAGATGGAGGCGATGTTCACCACCGCGCCGCTCCCGCGTTCGACCATCAGCGCGCCGAAGGCCTGCGTGCAGAGGAACGCGCCGTCCAGGTTGGTGCCGAGCACGGTGCGCCATTCCTCGAAGGAGGTCTGGAGCACCGGCTTGAACACCGCCACGCCGGCGTTGTTGACCAGCGCATCGACGCGGCCGAAGCGCTCGACCACGGCCTTTGCGGCGCTCTCGACCTGCGACGGCTTCGACACGTCGCAGCGCAGGCCGAGCAGCTTCGCGGGCTGCGCGAGTTCGGCCACCGCCTGGTCGAGCGTGGCGCCGTCGATGTCGAGCAGCGCGACGCTGTAGCCGTGCGCGAGGAACCAGCGGCCGATGGCCAGGCCGATGCCGCGCGCGCCTCCGGTGACGACGGCGACGCGGGAAGAAGATGAAGCGGAGAGTTCGGTCATGGATGGGAGTTTCTGCAGTGAATGAGATCAGTTGTTGCCCGGCGATGGCAGCCACTCTTCGAGCGTGACTTCGAAGGTGACGCAGACGGCATTGGCGCCCGCCACGAACGGTCCGCCATACAGGTGGCCGTGCGTGTCCGCCACCACGCCGGTGAGCGCGGCGCGCAGCGATCCGTCGGGCTGCGAACGCACCTCGCCGGCCAGGCTCACGATCTCGGCGGCCGGACCGCGGATCACCTGGCAGGAACCGTCGGCGCGCTCGAGGCAGGCATCGACGAGGCTGCCCAGCGCGCCGCGCACGAACGCGTTGCCGAAACCTTCCGCGAGGCAGAGCTTCTCGACGCTGGAGACGAGGTCTTCGTTGGGTGCGATGCGCGCATAGGCCACGCGGCCCATGCGCCCGCTTTCGATCATGCGCATCTCAGCCATGGATGCGCCTGGCCTGGGGCCGCATCAGCGGCATGCGGGTTTCGTCGTCGTAGACCACGCGCAGCTCGAAGCTGTCGAGTGCGGTGACCACCGCGGTGACGCTGCGGCGTCCGACCACCGTGCGGTCGGTCAGGATGTGGCCGCCGCGCACCGCGCCGTCGGCGGTGCGGAAGGCACCGTGGCAATGGACCACCGGCGTGCCGCTGGCGGAGCTGCCGAGCGTCGCGTTGCCGAAGATGAAGCAGGCGCCCTGCACCGTGTGCGGCGCGCCGTAGGTGGCGAGCACGCGGCCCGTGGGATCGGGCAACGCAAGGCAGAAGCCGAGCTCGGCCAGCTCGCCGCCGATCAGCGTCATCGATGCGCTGGCCACGCCTTCGTCCGCCAGCGCCTGCACGAGGCTTTCRTGCAGCGTGYGGCCGCCGGGCAGCGAAAGCCGGAAGTGCCGGCCCTTCTGGTCGCGCATGCGATCGATGCGCACGGGCCGGAAAGGCCCCGGATGCACCACCGTGCGCGAGCGCGGCAGCCCCATCAGTTTCTCGACCATCGCGTTGTCTCCTTGCCGCGCCGTTCGGATCGACAGCGCTGGTGGAGGCAAAGTCTAGAAGTTGACATCAATAGCAACAAATTTAGAATTCGTATCGATCAATACAAAATTCAGATAGATGGAAATCCGCCACCTCCGCTGCCTGGTCGCCGTGGCCGAAGAGCTGCACTTCGGGCGCGCGGCGCAGCGCCTGAACCTGTCGCAGCCGCCCGTGAGCCTCGCGATCAAGGAGATGGAGGAAGAACTGGGCGTCACGCTGTTCGAGCGCACCTCGCGCCGCATCGCGATCACGCGCGCGGGGGACGAAGCGCTGCGCGATGCGCGCGCCGTGCTGCTCGGCATGGACACGCTGCGCCGGCGCGCGCAGGAGGCCGCGGCCGGGCTCATGGGATCGATCTCGATCGGCTTCATCAGCCTGCCGGCCTATTCGTTCTTGCCGCGGGTGCTGCGGCAGTTCTCGGACGAGAACGAGCGGGCCGAGATCGCGCTGTGGGAGGGCACGACCGACCAGATCATCGGCGACGTCGAATCGGGCCGGCTCGACGTGGGCCTGGTGCTGCAGCCGTCCAGCATGCCCGCCTCGCTGGGCTCGCGGCTGGTGCAGAAGGATGCGCTGATCCTCGCGATGCCCGAGGCGCATCCGCTGGTGCGGCCCGGCAGCATTGCGCTCGAAAAATTCTCGGGCGAGCGCTTCCTGGGCTTCGAGCGGCACTTCGGGCCGCAGGTGTTCGATGCGATCGTGGCCACCTGCATGCGGCGCGGCTTCAGCCCGCGCCTGTTTCCGGCGCGCCAGATGCACACCATCGTGAGCCTGGTCTCGGGCGGGCTGGGCGTGGCGCTGGTGCCGGCCTGCGTCAAGGCGCTGCACCGCGAAGGCGTGGCGTACCGCTCGCTCAAGGGCGAGAAGACCTACATCGACACCCTGGCGGTCTGGCGCAAGGCGGACGATTCGCCGCTGGTGCGCGCGCTGCTGGCGCTGCTGCCGACGCTCAGCAGCGTCTGAGGGCGCTCAGGCGCCGGGCGCCGCGGCGCCGTCCTTCACCAGGTCCCACAGCGCCTCGGCCACGGGCGCCATGTGGGCCTGCTGCCGGTACAGCCGGATGTCCACCGGCACCCGCCAGCCGCCTGCACCGGCATCCACCAGCGCGCCGCCGCGCAGGTCGTCCGCCACCAGGCTCATCGGCAGCCATGCGAGGCCGCGCCCTTCGAGCGCCATGGTCCGCAGCAGCGCAGCATGGTGCGCCGTGAAGACCACCGACAGCGAGGGCGCGAAGTCCTTGCCGAACTCGCTGTCCTGGATCGCCCGCATGATCCGCCCCAGCCCCGAGGCCTCGCTGTAGGCCAGCACCGAAGGCGCCTGCTGCCTGCCCAGCGCATGCAGCGGCAGGCCGCGCGCATCCGGCGCCGCCACCGGCACGAGCACGTCGCCGCTCAGGCGCTGCATGGGGTACTGCGCTTCGTCGAGCCGGCCGGGCGCATGCGCATGGCCATGGCACAGCACGAACTGCACGCGGCGCTGCAGCATCAGGTCTTCGCAGGCCTGCGAGCTGTCGGAGATGGTCTGGATCGGCCCCAGGCTCAGCCGCGCCTCCACGCTGGCCAGCCAGCGCGGAAAGAAGGTCAGCGACAGCACGTGCGTGGCGGCGAAGCTCAGGCTCGCCGCGGCCATGTCGTGCGCCGCGCGCGTCTTGATGCGCGCGGCCTCCAGCGCGGCCAGCACCTCCTGCAGCAGCGGCTGGAAGCGCCTGCCCGCCGCCGTGAGCGCGGCCGGGTGCGCGCTGCGGTCGAACAGGTCGACCCCCACCCACTCCTCGAGCGCGCGGATGTGGCGGCTGAAGGCCGGCTGGGCGATGGAGCGCGCCTGCGCCGCGCGCGAGAAATTGCCGCTCTCGGCCAGGGCCAGGAAGTCTTCCAGCCATTCGAGGTCGAGGGGTCGGTTGCCGGGGCCCATGCGCAGTGCGAGCGGTTGAATAGTTGTATGCGATTCGAGTATTGGACGGTGCAGGCCCCGCCGGCCAAAGATGCGGGCATTCCTGCACCTTGAACCCCAACGGAGACACAGCATGCCTTCCATCGCGAATTATCGCGGGATCATTCCCGCCATTTCCTGCCCTTTCACCGCGGACCACCGCATCGACGAGCCGGCCCTGCGCAAGCTGGCCTCGTGGCTGGCGGGGCACGACGGCGTGGTGGCGGTCATGACCAACGGCCACACCGGCGAGGTGTTCTCGCTGACGCCGGCCGAACGCGCCGAGGTGACGCGCATCGTCGCCGACGAGCTGCGCGGCCGCATGCCGGTGATCTCGTCGATCGTGTGCGAAGGCCTGGCCGAAGCCGCCGAGCATGCGCGCGCCGCCCAGGCCGCCGGCGCGGCCGCGCTCGACGTGATGCCGCCGCACCACTGGCTGCGTTTCGGCTTCACGCCGGGCCATGCGCTGCAGTACTTCGAGGCCATCCACCGCGCGGCGCCGGAGCTCGACCTGGTCTGCCACGTGTACCCGGCCTGGACCCGCGCCTCCTATTCGTCGCAATTGCTGGCCGAGCTGGCCCGCCTGCCCTACCTGCAGGCCTTCAAGGTGGGCCAGCGCGACATGAACAAGTACGCCCGCGACATCCAGGCGATCCGCGAGGCCGACGCCTCCAAGGCCATCCTCACCTGCCACGACGAGTACCTGCTGGCCTCGATGGTGCAGGGCGTGGACGGCGCGCTGGTCGGCTTTGCCACTTTCATCCCGCAACTGATCATCGACCTGTGGAACGCGGTCAAGGCCGGCGACCTGAAGAAGGCGATGGCGGTGCAGGCCCTGATCACGCCGCTGAAGGACGCGGTGTACGGCGGCGGCGAGCCGACCGGCGAGGCGCATGCGCGCATGAAGGGCGGCATGTACCTGGCCGGCGTGCTCGACAACGCCACGGTGCGTCCGCCGACCGAGGCGCCCAATGCGCGCGAGATGGACGCGCTGCGCGCCGCCGTGGCGCAGGCCGGGCTGTCGAGGCGCTGAGCGAACACGCGGAAGGCACGCCGCCCTCCCCCCGAAAAACACAAGGAGACAAGAGACATGCAACGCACCCATTTCCTGCGCGCCGCGCTCGCGGCCCTCGCGCACGCTGCGGCGTCGCCCGGCTTTGCGCAGACCCAGCCCTGGCCCACCCGCCCCGTGCGCATGGTGATCCCGTTCCCGCCCGGCGGCACGCTCGACACCGTCGGCCGCCTGCTCGCGCAGAAGCTCGGCGACCAGCTGGGCCAGCCCTTCATCGTGGAGAACCGGCCCGGAGGCAATGGCGTGATCGGCGCCGACGTGGTGTCGAAGGCGCCGGCCGACGGCTACACGCTGCTGTTCAACGCCTCGACCTTCACCACCGCGCCCATGACGATGAAGTCCGTGCCCTACGAGGTCGCGCGCGACTTCACGCCGGTGGCGCTGGTCGCCAAGGCGCCGCTGTCGGTGGCCATCAACAAGAACCTGCCGATCACCGACGTCAAGTCGCTCATCGCCTACGCCAAGGCGCATCCGGGCAAGATGACCTTCGCGGTGGGCTCGATCGGCTCGGCCGGCCACCTGTCGACCGAGCTGCTCAAGCGCGCGGGCGGGCTCGACTACCTGATCGTGCCGTACAAGGGCACGGCGCCGGCCTTCCAGGACCTGATCGGCGGGCAGATCGACGGCTTCATCGACCCGATCCTCGGCTCGCTGCAATACCACAAGAGCGGCATGCTGCGCGTGGTGGCCGTCACCTCGGCCCAGCGCGCCACCAGCCTGCCGAACGTGCCCACGGTGGGCGAGACCATTCCGGGCTACGAGTTCTACAGCTGGTATGGCCTGTGGGGTCCGGCCAGGCTGCCGGCCGCGATCACGCAGCGGCTCAATGCCGAAGTGAACAAGGCGCTGGGCACCGACATGCGCGAGACGCTCAACGCACAGGGCCTGCTGCTCACGCCGGGCAGCGTCGACGACTTCGCGAAGTTCCAGCAGGCCGACATGGAGYGCTCGAAGAAGATCATCGTGGAGGGCAACATCCGTGTCGAATGAAGCGGCCGCAGCCCCGCATGCCGTGGTGACGGGCAGCAGCAGCGGCATCGGCCGCGCCATTGCGCTGCACCTGCTCGAAGAAGGCTGGCGCGTGAGCGGGCTCGACCTGGCGGCGCCCACGCTCTCGCATTCCGCTTTTGCGCATGTGGCGGTCGACCTGTCGGATGCCGATGCCGTCGCGCGCGCCGCGGCCGCTCTTCAGGATGCCGACGCGCTCGTGCATGCGGCCGGCGTGCTGCGCGTGGGCCCGCTCGGGCAGCTCGACCATGCGGGCGGCGAATTGATGTGGCGCCTGCATGTCGATGCCGCCACGCGGCTGGCCGATGCGCTGGTGCCCGCGATGGCCGCGCGCGGCCATGGCCGCGTGGTGTTCGTCGGCAGCCGCGTGGCGCACGGCATGCCGGGCCGCGGCCAGTACGCCGCCACCAAGGCGGCCCTGGTCGCGCTCGCGCGCAGCTGGGCGGCCGAGGTCGCGGAGCGCGGCGTCACCCTCAACGTGGTGTCGCCCGGCGCCACGCAGACCGCGATGCTGCAGGACCCGGCGCGCGCCGGCAGCGCGCCGCGCCTGCCGCCCATCGGCCGGCTGATCCAGCCCGCGGAGATTGCCGCGCTGGTGGCCTTTCTGCTCTCGGCGCCGGCCGCGGCCATCACCGGCCAGGACATCGCCATCTGCGGCGGTGCGTCGCTGCACCGCTGAGTTCTTTTTTCCTCCAGCTACAAGCACCATGAAGATCGTCAACATCCTCGAGTCCACGCGTCCCATCAAGTCGGACATCCGCAACGCCTATATCGACTTCTCCAAGATGACCCTGAGCCTCGTGGCGGTGGTCACCGACGTGATCCGCGACGGCCGGCCGGTGGTGGGCTACGGCTTCAACTCCAACGGGCGCTACGGCCAGGGCGGGCTGATCCGCGAGCGCTTCCTGCCGCGCCTGCTCGAGGCCGAGCCGGCCTCGCTCCTCGACGAGACCGGCGACAACCTCGATCCACACAGGATCTGGGCCCGCATGATGATCAACGAGAAGCCCGGCGGCCACGGCGAGCGCTCGGTSGCCGTGGGCACCATCGACATGGCCGTGTGGGACGCGGTCGCCAAGATCGCCGGCAAGCCGCTCTACCAGCTGCTGGCCGAACGCTACGGCAGCGACACGCCCGATCCGCGCGTGTTCGTCTATGCCGCGGGCGGCTACTACTACCCCGGCAAGGGCGTGGAGGGCCTGCAGCGCGAGATGGCCAGCTACCTGGAGCGCGGCTACTCGGTGGTCAAGATGAAGATCGGCGGCGCCACGCTCGCGCAGGACTGCGAGCGCATCGAGTCGGTGCTCAGGATCCTCGGCCCCGGCCAGCAGCTGGCGGTGGACGCCAACGGCCGCTTCGACCTGGCCACCGCCATCGACTACGGCCGCGCGCTCTCGCAGTACCCACTCTTTTGGTACGAAGAAGCCGGCGACCCGCTCGACTACGAGCTGCAGGCCAAGCTCGGCGAGGTCTACGCCGGCCCCATGGCCACGGGCGAGAACCTGTTCTCGATGCAGGACGCGCGCAACCTGATCCGCCACGGCGGCATGCGGCCCGACCGCGACTGGCTGCAGTTCGACTGCGCCTTGAGCTACGGCCTCGTCGAGTACCTGCGCACGCTCGACATGCTGAAGGACCACGGCTGGTCGCCCTCGCGCTGCATTCCGCACGGCGGCCACCAGATGTCGCTGGCCATTGCGGCGGGCCTGGGCCTCGGCGGCAACGAAAGCTACCCCGACCTGTTCCAGCCCTACGGCGGCTTTCCCGACGGCGTGAAGGTGCAGGACGGCTACGTCACGCTGCCGCCGCTGCCCGGCATCGGTTTCGAGGGCAAGGCCGACCTGATTGCCGAGATGCGCGCGCTCGCGGGTTAACCCGAAGGGCTTCATCGAGCCCGATTGAGCCTCGCGGGTGTAGCCCGTATGGATTACATTTTTCGGCAACTGCGATCAAATAGCCCCGATCCGTGCCGAATTACCATGGAATGACCAAAGGTCTCTTGCATAATCCGACCGTCTGATGCGTCCTGTCACACACATTGCATCCAGACAGTTGATTGGCTAGTTTCTTCTCCAGAAGAAGAAAAAGATCAGGGAGGTCACATGGACACCACGTTCCTGCAAGGTGGCGGCTCATGAAGCGCCGCGTCACCATCCAGACGCCGCTGGGCGAGGCACTGCAATTTCACCGGCTGGCGGGGCGCGAGGCGTTGAGCCAGGCCTATGCCTTCGACCTGGATCTGCTGGGCAGCAGCAATGCGCTGGACCCCAAGTCCATCCTGGGCAAGCCCGCCACCGTGGTGATGGAGACCGAGAGCGGCGCGCCGCGCTACCTCGCCGGCCTTGTCACCCGCTTCGGCCTGTCGCACGAAGACGACCGCCAAGCCTTCTACAAGATGCGGCTGCGCCCGTGGCTGTGGCTGGCCACGCGCCGCTCCGACTTCCGCATCTTCCAGGACCAGACCGTGCCCGAGATCGTTGCGGCCGTGCTGGGCCGCTACGGCCATCCGATGGAGCAGAAGCTCCACCGTAGCTACCGCCCCTGGACCTACTGCGTGCAGTACCGCGAGAGCGACTTCGACTTCATCTCGCGCCTGTGCGAGCACGAAGGCATCTACTACCACTTCCGCCACGAGGCCGGGCAGCACGTGCTCGTCTTCGCCGACGACATCGCCAGCTCGCACGTGCCGCTACCCGGCGGCGAGACCGTGCGCTACCACCCGCATGAGAAAGCCGGCATGACCGGCGGGCTGGAGGCCAGCGAGCGCATCTACGAATGGGCCCACGCCGAGGAGATCCGCCCCGGCCATCACTTTCGCAACCACTACGACTTCGAGAAGCCCCAGGCCGACCTCGCCAGCCGGCGCCAGATGCCGCCGGGCCACGAGCACGACGGCTTCGAGCAGTACGAATGGCCGGGCGACTACCTGCAGCACGACGACGGCGAGACCTACGCGCGCCTCCGCACCGAAGAGCAACTGAGCCAGCGCAGCCGGGTCACAGGCCGTTCCAACCTCCGCGAACTGGCGCCGGGCCACACCTTCCGCCTGCGGGACCATCCGCGCGAGGACCAGAACCGCCAGCACCTGCTGCTGGCCGTGGACTATGAACTGCAGGAGAACCTGCAGGCCAGCGAAGGCGCCCATGCGTCCGAAGGCTCGGTGCAGCGCTTTGCCTTCGAGGCCCAGCCCACCAGCTACGCCTGGCGCCCGCGGCGCACCACCCCCAAGCCGCGCACCCGCGGCCCGCAGACCGCCGTGGTGGTCGGCCTCGCCGGCGAAGAAATCTGGACCGATCCCTACGGCCGCGTCAAGGTGCAGTTCCACTGGGACCGCCTCGGCCAGCGCAACGAGAATTCGAGCTGCTGGCTGCGCGTGTCCACCGCCTGGGCCGGCGCCACCTTCGGCGCGGCCGCGCTGCCGCGCATCGGGCAGGAGGTGATCGTCGACTTCCTCAATGGCGACCCCGACCACCCGATCGTCACCGGCCGGGTGCACAACGCCGACGAGATGCCGGCCTGGCAGCTGCCCCAGCAAAAGCAGCTCACCGGCATTCGCAGCCGCGAGCTCGGYGGYGGCMARAGCAACCACCTSGCKCTCGATGATTCSAGCGGCAAGGTRCARGYCCAGCTCAAGAGCGACCACCAGAGCACCAGCCTGAGCCTGGGCCACGTCGGACGCATCGACGATGTCTCCGGCCGCCGGGACGACCGGGGCCAGGGCGCCGAACTGCGCACCGATGGCCACGGCGCCCTGCGGGCCGGCCAGGGCCTGCTGCTGAGCACCGAGGCGCGGCCCAACGCCCAGGGCCACATCACCGACATGCCCGAGACGGTCGCCCGCCTCACGCAAGGACGCGACCTGCATGAAAGCCTGAGCCAGGCCGCCCAAGCGGCCAAAGCCCATGAGCCCGGCGACCAGGACGAGGTGGCCAAGGCGCTGAAGGCACAGAACGACGCCATCAAGGGCAGCGGCGGAGACAAGGCGCATGGCCTCTTCCCCGAATTCCAGGAGCCGCACCTCACGCTGGCCAGTCCCGCGGGCATCCAGACGACCGCGCAGGGCTCGACCCACATCGTGAGCGGCGAGCACACCGCCATCACCAGCGGCGCGCACACCAGCCTGGCCACCGGCAACAGCTTCCTGGTGAGCGCCAAAAATGCAGTGCGCCTGTCCGCGGCCAACGCCGGCATCCGCGTGACCGCCGCGAAGGACGACATCGACATCACGGCCATGAAGGCCAGCATCAACGCCCTGGCCAAGCTCAACATCAAGCTGGAGGCCAACCGGATCACCATCACAGCCAGGGACGAGGTGCTGATCAACGGCGGCTCCAGCTACACACGGTGGAATGCGAATGGCATCGAGAGCGGCACCAATGGGCAGTGGCGCGCGCATGCGGCTTCACACAGCCTCGTGGGGCCGGCCAGCCTGCCAGTCAAGCCGCACAGCGAGTCGGACTGCAAGCTCAGGGAAGGCGGCGCGTCCAACGAGGGCGCCGGCTCTTTGGCTCGCTGATCCGATGACATACGCCGACGCACCCTCTGCGGACCCGCGCTGCGCCGCACTGGTTCGACAACTGAGCGCGGCCTTCAACACCGCGGCTCATGTGCTCGCCGCCGCCGGAGGCCGCCCCCTGCGCGCCTGCCTCGCGCTCGAACACTGGCACGCCAACGCGTTGACTGCCGCCATCGAGCAACGCTACCCCGCGATGGCTGAACAACGCGTGGCCGTGCCCGATCGCCATTTCAAGCACCGTGAAGACGATGCACCCTGCCTCGTGCCGCTGCCGGAAGACTGGGCCACCCCGTCCACGGACCCGACAGTTGTTGGCTTGATCGCAAACGATCTCCCCGGATGGTTGACGCAAGCCTGGCTGCATGCCGAGCAACGCCAGATGCGGCAACCTTTGTGCGGCGTGCTTTTCAGCGAAGCCAGCCCCGTTGCCATCGCTGACCATTGGGCCCGCCTGGGCGACCAGACGTCGCCCGCGGATGGCAGCGCGCGCCTCTTCCGGTACCAGGACGCGCGCGTGATGCAGCGCGCATGGCCCCTGCTGTCCGACACGCAGCGCCAGGCATGGCTGGGCCCCGTGCGCCAATGGTGGGCGCTCGAACAGCCATGGGGGCCATGGTCCTTTGCCGACCTGGTGCAGCAGGACGTTACCGCCACATCCCGCGAACCTGAATGGTTCCGTGCATTCGTCCGGCCGGACAACGCCGAAGCGCTCTCGTCATCGGCCGCCGGCCGCCTGGGCTTCGAGCTTGCCCAATGGCACGCCGCCCATTCCGCTCCCGCGGGCCATCGCGTCTGGGCACGCCTTGCCGGCAACGATGTGCCGCCCGACCGGCAGCCCGATGGCGCCGCAATGAGCCGCATGCTGGCCCTGGGCCAGAGCCTCGGCTTGAACGACGACAACCTGGAGGACTTCGTGGCCGTCACCTGGAGGGCACACGCATCCGCAGGCATCGGCCGCGACGCCTTCTGGCAGTCGGCGCACGAAGCCGACCTGCTCGATCGAATCCTGGGCGCGTTGCGTCAACAGCCTGAAGCACGTTTCGGCACTCTCTACGCCGAAGCCCAGCCTTCGGAAAGATAGGAAGAAAGAAAGCTCCGATGCCCTGCGCCACACCGTGCAAGAACTGCGACCGCAAAGGCCTGCCCATCCTGTTCGTCCGCTATGCGGCAGCCTACAGCGCGCAGGCCAAAGGCATGAATGCCCTGAAGCCGCTGCAACCCATGGGCCAGTTGCAAGCCAAGCCCGGAGGCGTCGCGATGCAGACGGCGCTGTACAACGTGCGCATGCTGCGCGCGGGCTACCTCTACCTGCGCATCGAGCGCAAAGGCGTCGGCCCCGAGTGGCAGGGCTACATCGTGCATCCGCATGGCTACCTCGGCGAATTCCCGGTGGGATTGCCGCAAGCAGCGGCTTCCCATCCGGCGTGCGAGATGGAGTTCCGCGGGGCCAACAGCTCCATGGTCTGGGTGGGCGACGCAAAGAACGTCACCAAGCTCGACTACATGTTCAATCCCGACCCGATCGACTACGAGCACTTGAAGAAAGAGATCGAGCCGAACCTGGGCAAGTACATGCAGGGCTTCGACGTTGCAGGATGGGCGGGCGGGAGCACGAGCCAGAAGGACACGCTGCAGCCTGGGCAGTTGAACGGGCAGGTGGTGGAGTTCAGCGCATTGAGCACCGAGGCGGTCCGCGATGCGTGCGAACCCCTCATGTATGGCTTGATGGGCAGCAATGCGCAGGAGCGGGGGTGGGGAGACTATGAGGAACAGGTGGAAGTCCGGACGCCGGCGGTAACGGCCATGGGCGACTTCACCGGGACCGAGGACGTGTCGTACGACACCCGCAAACGCATCGGTCCGACTTACGACAAAGCCCATGGCAAGCGGCTGAGGAAGATGGTCGAGTTCCTGCACCTTCATAAGGGCGCAGTCGTGGCGTGCGAGGACGCCGTGGGCATTGCGCAGGAACTTGGGCACCTGCAATCAGAGGCCCATACTCCCTATAGCCACTGGCAGATCGAGCAAGCCAGCGGGTTCGCGAAGGGCGTTACCAATGAATGGGTTCTTCAAACGGCGGTGAGCGCAAAAGGCCTGCGGAGTCTCGTCAAGAAAGGCGCGTTCCGAGCGATCAGCGCCGGCTATGAGGAGTCCAAGAACTTTCATGCACCGTTGCCAAGCGATCCCCAGGCGCGCGCAGCAGAGCTGGCCGCGCGCAATGCCAACAG
>NZ_JBFTPJ010000002.1:0-23078 GCF_056398445.1 Variovorax sp. 01T439_2 | reverse complement strand
GGTTTGCACTCTCTAGAACGATTGGAGCCGGGGCTCCTTCAAATACTGAACATCATGGCGGTGAGCAGGAAGTCGAGCCCGAGCACCGAAAGCGACGCCATCACCACGGTGCGCGTGGTCGCGCGCGACACGCCTTCGGGCGTGGGCTGGGCCTCGTAGCCCTGCAGCAGTGCGATGAAGGTCACGGTGAAGCCGAACACGATGCTCTTGATCACGCCGTTGCCCACGTCGCGCCAGACGTCGACGCCGCCCTGCATCTGGCCCCAGAACGCGCCCGGGTCCACACCCAGCATCAGCACGCCCACCACATAGCCGCCCATGATGCCGACCGCGCTGAACACGGCCGCCAGCAGCGGCATCGTGATCACGCCGGCCCAGAAGCGCGGCGCAAGAATGCGCTGCACCGGGTCGACCGCCATCATCTCCATGGCGCTGAGCTGCTCGCCGGCCTTCATGAGGCCGATCTCCGCGGTGAGCGAAGTACCGGCGCGCCCCGTGAACAGCAGGGCCGCCACCACCGGCCCGAGCTCGCGCACCAGGCTCAGCGCCACCAGCAGGCCGAGCGCCTCGGAAGAACCGTAGCGCTGCAGCGCGTAGTACATCTGCAGGCCCAGCACGAAGCCGACGAAAAGCCCCGACACCGCAATGATGGCCAGCGAATAGTTGCCGAGAAAATGGATCTGGTCGCGCACCAGGCCGAAGCGCTGCAAGCTTCGTGCCCCCTGCACCAGCAGGCGCAGGAACAGCTTGGCGCCGTAGCCCAGGTCGGCCAGCTTGCTGCGAACCGCAAAGCCGATGTCGGCGGGCTTCCACCAGCTCATGCCTGCCCCCTCGCTCGGCACTTCGTGTCCTCGCTGCCCCCCGAGGGGGCCTTCGCTTGCTCGGGGCGGCCCAGCGCTGCGCTCATGCCCGTCCCCCTTCATTGCCGAAATCTTCCTCGATGCCGGCCACGGGATAGTGAAAATGCACCGGCCCGTCGGGCAGTGCATTGACGAACTGGTGCACCAGGGGATCGGCGCTCCCCCGCACTTCTTCAGGCGTGCCTTGCGCGGCGATGCCGCCGTTGGCCAGGATGATCACGTGGTCGGCAATGCGGAAGGTTTCCTCGAGGTCATGCGACACGACGATGCTGGTCAGCCCCAGCGTGTCGTTGAGCTGGCGGATCAGCCGCGCGGCCGTGCCGAGGGAAATCGGGTCGAGGCCGGCAAAGGGTTCGTCGTACATCACGAGGTCGGGGTCGAGCGCAATGGCGCGCGCAAGAGCCACGCGCCGCGCCATGCCGCCGGACACTTCGCTGGGCATCAGGTCGCGCGCACCGCGCAGGCCGACCGCGTCGAGCTTCATGAGCACGATGTCGCGCACCAGCGCTTCCGAGAGCTGCGTGTGCTCGCGCAGCGGAAACGCGACGTTGTCGAACACGCTCATGTCGGTGAACAGCGCACCGAACTGGAACAGCATGCCCATGCGGCGCCGCGCCTTGTACAGCCCGGCGGCATCGAGCTTGCCGACGTCCTGGCCGTCGAAAAGCACCTCGCCGCGCTGCGCCCGCTGCTGGCCGCCGATGAGCCGCAGCACGGTGGTCTTGCCGCCGCCCGAGGCGCCCATCAGCGCCGTCACCTTGCCGCGCGGCACGGCAAACGACACACCGCCGAGGATCGCGCGCGCACCATAGCCGAACGCAACGTCGCGGAACTCTACAAAGGGGTGTGGCAGGGGTGCGGCTGATTCCATCTCAATAAAAAAGCCGGGCACCTTCTCAGGCATCCCGGCATGCGGTTTCCGCGAATGATAGCGGGGCCGCGGCCGGCCCCGCAAAACTGAAACAAAAATCAGCGCGGCAGGTCGCTGAATCCCATCAGGAATTCATCCACCGAGCGCGCGGCCTGGCGGCCCTCGCGAATGGCCCAGACCACCAGCGACTGGCCGCGGCGGATGTCGCCCGCCGCAAACACCTTCGGCACGTTGGTGGCATAGCCGCCGATGAAATCGACCGTCGCCTTGGCGTTGCCGCGTGCGTCCTTCTCGACGCCGAAGGCGTCCAGCACGGTGGCCACGGGGCTGATGAAGCCCATCGCCAGCAGCACGAGGTCGGCCTTGAGGATCTGCTCGCTGCCGGCCACTTCCTGCATGCGGCCGTCTTTCCACTCGACGCGCACGGTCTTCAGGCCCGTGACCTTGCCTTTTTCGCCGATGAATTCCTTGGTGGAGATGGCGAACTCGCGCTCGCAGCCCTCTTCATGGCTGGAGCTGGTGCGCAGCTTGATCGGCCAGTAGGGCCAGGTCAGCGGGCGGTTTTCTTCCTCGGGTGGCTGCGGCATCAGTTCGAACTGCGTGACGCTGGCCGCGCCATGGCGGTTGCTGGTGCCCACGCAGTCGGAGCCGGTGTCGCCGCCGCCGATCACGATCACGTGCTTGCCATCCGCGCGCAACTGGCCCTTGACCTTGTCGCCCGCGTTGACGCGGTTCTGCTGCGGCAGGAACTCCATCGCAAAATGAATGCCGTCGAGGTCGCGGCCCGGCACCGGCAGGTCGCGCGACTGCTCGGCGCCGCCCGTGAGCACCACGGCGTCGAAGTCTTTCTGCAGCTGCTCGGGCGTGACGGTTTCCTTGGCCAGGTTGGTGACCTTGGAGCCCTTGCCCAGCGGGTCCTTCGCGGCGCCGACCATCACGCCGGTGCGGAAGCTCACGCCCTCGGCCTTCATCTGCTCGACGCGGCGGTCGATGTGGGTCTTCTCCATCTTGAAGTCGGGGATGCCGTAGCGCAGCAGGCCGCCAATGCGGTCGTTCTTCTCGAACAGCGTCACGTCGTGGCCGGCGCGCGCGAGCTGCTGCGCCGCCGCCATGCCGGCCGGGCCCGAACCCACCACAGCCACCTTCTTGCCGGTCTTGTGCTTGGCGACGCGCGGCGCCACCCAGCCTTCGTCCCAGGCGCGGTCGATGATCGCGTGCTCCAGCGACTTGATGCCGACCGGGTCGTCGTTCACGTTGAGCACGCAGGCCGCCTCGCAGGGCGCGGGGCAGATGCGGCCGGTGAATTCCGGGAAGTTGTTGGTCGAGTCGAGCACCGCGAAGGCGTTCTGCCAGTCGTTGCGGTACACGAGGTCGTTGAAGTCCGGAATGATGTTGTTGACCGGGCAGCCGCTGTTGCAGAACGGSRTGCCGCAGTCCATGCAGCGCGCGCCCTGGACCTTGGCTTGCTCGGCATCCAGGCCGACGACGAATTCCTTGTAGTGCTTGACGCGCTCGGAGGCAGGCTTGTAGCCCTCTTCGATGCGCTCATGCTCCATGAAGCCGGTGATCTTTCCCATCGTGATTCCTTTTACACCCCCGTTGCTTGCTCACTGCGTGTAGCCGCCTCCCCCCTCAAGGGGGCAACACCTGCGGCCCGGCGAAGCCGGTTCCGCGGTGTTCCCCGAAGGGGCTGTGACAGTTTCACGTACTGCATGCCGTGCAGGGGCTCATTCTGTTTTCGGTTGATCTTCAAACTGCGGCCGGAGCCGAATGCGGCGCAGCGGCCAGTGCATGCGGCTCCAGGCCCATGTGCGCGTTGTTGCCGCTGCTCGTGAGCTCGACCTTGCGGTCGTGCAGCTCGGCCAGCGCACGCTTGTACTCGTTCGGGAACACCTTGACGAACTTGGTGCGCGACACGGCCCAGTTGTCGAGCAGTTCGCGGGCGCGCTTGCTGCCGGTCCAGCGGTGGTGCTCTTCGAGCAGCTTCTTGAGCTGGGCCTCGTCGGTCTCGCCGCCGTGCCAGACCTTGCGGTGCATGCTCGCCGTCTGCTCGGCCGAGGTCAGCACCTTGTCGAGCGACACCATCGAGAGATTGCAGCGCGTGGCGAACTGGCCGTCCTCGTCGTAGACGAAGGCCACGCCACCGCTCATGCCGGCCGCAAAGTTGCGGCCCGTCTTGCCGAGCACCGCGACCGTACCGCCCGTCATGTATTCGCAGCCATGGTCGCCCGTGCCTTCGACCACCGCCGTGGCACCCGAGAGGCGCACGGCAAAACGCTCGCCGGCCACGCCGCAGAGGTAGGCTTCGCCGGTGGTCGCGCCGTAGAGCGCGGTGTTGCCCACGATGGTGTTGCGCACGGCTTCGCCGCGGAAGTCGAGGCTCGGGCGCACCACCACGCGGCCGCCCGACAAGCCCTTGCCGGTGTAGTCGTTGGCATCGCCGATCAGGTAGAGCGTGATGCCGCGCGCGAGGAACGCGCCGAACGACTGGCCGCCCGTGCCTTCGAGCTGGATGCGGATCGAGTCGTCGGGCAGGCCCTGCGGATGCACCTTGGTCAGCGCGCCCGACAGCATGGCGCCCACCGAGCGGTTGACGTTGCGCGCCACCTCGATGAACTGCACCTTCTCGCCGCGCTCGATGGCCGGGCGCGACTTCTCGATGAGCTTGACGTCGAGCGCACGCTCCAGGCCGTGGTCCTGGTTCTCGACGTGGAAGCGCGGCACCTCGGCCGGCACAATCGGCAGCGCGAACAGGCGGCTGAAGTCCAGGCCCGAAGCCTTCCAGTGCTCGATGCCCTTGCGCATGTCGAGCAGGTCGGCGCGGCCGATCAGGTCGTCGAACTTGCGGATGCCCAGCTGGGCCATGATCTGGCGCACTTCCTCGGCCACGAAGAAGAAGTAGTTGACGACGTGCTCGGGCTTGCCCGAGAACTTCTTGCGCAGGATCGGGTCTTGCGTGGCCACGCCCACCGGGCAGGTGTTCAGGTGGCACTTGCGCATCATGATGCAGCCCTCGACCACCAGCGGGGCCGTGGCAAAGCCGAACTCGTCGGCACCCAGCAGCGCGCCGATGGCGACGTCGCGGCCGGTCTTCATCTGGCCGTCGGCCTGYACGCGGATGCGGCTGCGCAGGCGGTTGAGCACCAGCGTCTGCTGGGTTTCTGCGAGGCCGATTTCCCACGGGCTGCCCGCGTGCTTGATCGACGACCAGGGCGACGCGCCCGTGCCGCCGTCATGGCCCGCGATCACCACGTGGTCGCTCTTGCACTTGGCCACGCCGGCCGCGATGGTGCCCACGCCGATCTCGCTCACCAGCTTGACGCTGATGCTCGCGTGCGGCGCGGCGTTCTTCAGGTCGTGGATCAGCTGCGCGAGGTCTTCGATCGAATAGATGTCGTGGTGCGGCGGCGGCGAGATCAGGCCCACGCCCGGCACCGCGTAGCGCTGCTTGCCGATGTACTCGGTGACCTTGCCGCCCGGCAGCTGGCCGCCCTCGCCCGGCTTGGCGCCCTGCGCCATCTTGATCTGGATCTGGTCGGCCGAATGCAGGTACTCGGCCGTGACGCCGAAGCGCCCCGACGCCACCTGCTTGATGCGCGAACGCAGCGAGTCGCCGTCCTTCAGGGGCAGGTCGACCTCGACGTTGGCCGCGCCGATCACGCTCTTGAGCGTGTCGCCCTGCTTGATCGGGATGCCCTTGAGCTCGTTGCGGTAGCGCGCCGGGTCTTCGCCGCCCTCGCCCGTGTTGCTCTTGCCGCCGATGCGGTTCATGGCAATGGCGAGCGTGGAGTGCGCCTCGGTGCTGATCGAGCCGAGCGACATTGCGCCCGTGGCAAAGCGCTTGACGATCTCGCTGGCAGGTTCGACCTCGTCCACCGGAATGGCCTTGGCCGGATCCAGCTTGAACTCGAACAGGCCGCGCAGCGTGAGATGGCGGCGGTTCTGGTCGTTGATGAGCTGCGCGTATTCCTTGTAGGTGTTCCAGTTGTTGGCGCGCGTGCTGTGCTGCAGCTTGGCGATGGCGTCGGGCGTCCACATGTGCTCTTCGCCGCGCGTGCGCCAGGCGTATTCGCCGCCGGCGTCGAGCATGTTGGAGAGCACCGGGTCGTCGCCGAACGCGGCCTTGTGCATGCGGATGGCTTCCTCGGCAATCTCGAACACGCCGATGCCCTCGACGCGGCTGGCGGTGCCGGTGAAGTATTTGTTGACCGTCTCGGTGTTCAGGCCGATGGCTTCGAACAGCTGCGCGCCGCAGTAGCTCATGTAGGTGCTGACACCCATCTTCGACATGATCTTGGACAGGCCCTTGCCGATCGCCTTGACGTAGTTGTAGACCGCTTTTTCCGCGCTCATGTCGCCCGGCAGGTCGGCGTGCATCGCGGCCAGCGTTTCCATGGCGAGGTAGGGGTGCACGGCTTCGGCGCCGTAGCCCGCCAGCACGCCGAAGTGATGCACTTCACGCGCCGAGCCGGTTTCCACCACCAGGCCGGCCGTGGTGCGCAAGCCCTCGCGCACCAGGTACTGGTGCACGGCCGACAGCGCCAGCACGGCGGGGATCGCCACCTGCGTCGGGCTCACGCCGCGGTCGCTCACGATCAGGATGTTGTGGCCGCCTTTGATGGCGTCCACCGCTTCGGCGCACAGCGATGCGAGCTTGGCT
This sequence comes from Variovorax sp. 01T439_2, assembly GCF_056398445.1. Taxonomy (NCBI): domain Bacteria; kingdom Pseudomonadati; phylum Pseudomonadota; class Betaproteobacteria; order Burkholderiales; family Comamonadaceae; genus Variovorax; species Variovorax sp. 01T439_2. Next base: position 16,687 of record NZ_JBFTPJ010000002.1, on the reverse strand, counting down.
TCGACGCCCTCGTAGCCCCAGGCGAGCGGGTAGGTGATGTCGAGCACGTAGCTCTTGAACTTGCCCTGCGTGTAGGTGCCGATGTCGCGCAGCTTGGCCATGTCGGCGAAGTCGAGGATCGGCTGGCTCACCTCGAGCCGCATCGGCGGGTTGACCTGGTTGATGTCCAGCAGGTTGGGCTTGGGGCCGATGAAGGACACCAGCGACATCACGATCGCTTCGCGGATCGGGTCGATCGGCGGATTGGTCACTTGCGCGAACAGCTGCTTGAAGTAGTTGTACAGCGGCTTGTTCTTGCTGGAGAGCACGGCCAGCGGGCTGTCGTTGCCCATGGAGCCGATGCCTTCTTCGCCGGCCTGCGCCATCGGGCTCATCAGGAACTTGATGTCCTCCTGGGTGTAGCCAAAGGCCTGCTGGCGGTCGAGCAGCGCGACCTGCGAGAGCGGCGCGGGCACCGGCTCGGCCTCGACGCTGTCCAGCTTGATGCGCAGGTTCTCGATCCACTGCTTGTAGGGCTTGCTGTTGGCGAGGGTGGCCTTGACCTCCTCGTCGTCGATCATGCGGCCCTGCTCCAGGTCGATCAGGAACATCTTGCCGGGCTGCAGGCGCCACTTGCGCACGATTTTCTGCTCGGGCACGGGCAGCACGCCCGATTCGGAGGCCATGATGACCAGGTCGTCGTCGGTCACGCAGTAGCGGGAAGGCCGCAGGCCGTTGCGGTCGAGCGTGGCGCCGATCTGGCGGCCGTCGGTGAACACGATGGAGGCCGGGCCGTCCCACGGCTCCAGCATCGCGGCGTGGTATTCGTAGAACGCGCGGCGGCGCGGGTCCATGGTGGCGTGCTGCTCCCAGGGCTCGGGAATCATCATCATCACGGCCTGGCTGATGGGGTAGCCGGCCATCGTCAAGAGCTCGAGGCAGTTGTCGAAGGTGGCGGTGTCGGACTGGCCGGCAAAGCTGATGGGGTAGAGCTTCTGCAGGTCGGCGCCCAGCACGGGCGAGGACATGACGCCTTCGCGCGCCTTCATCCAGTTGTAGTTGCCCTTGACCGTGTTGATTTCGCCGTTGTGGGCGACGTAGCGGTACGGGTGGGCCAGCGGCCACTCGGGGAAGGTGTTGGTCGAGAAGCGCTGGTGCACCAGGCCCAGGGCCGAGACGCAGCGCTTGTCCTGCAGGTCTAGGTAGTAGGTGCCGACCTGGTCGGCGAGCAGCAGGCCCTTGTAGACCACGGTGCGGCTCGACATGCTGGGAACGTAGTATTCCTTGCTGTGCTTGAGCTTCAGGCGCTGGATGTTGGCGCTGGCGGTCTTGCGGATCACGTAGAGCTTGCGTTCCAGCGCGTCCTGCACGATCACGTCGTTGCCGCGGCCGATGAACACCTGGCGCAGCAGCGGTTCCTTGGCGCGCACGGTGGGCGACATCGGCATGTCGCGGTTCACCGGCACGTCGCGCCAGCCCAGCAGCACCTGGCCTTCGGCCTTGATGGCGCGTTCCATTTCCTGCTCGCAGGCTTCGCGCGAGGCATGTTCCTTGGGCAGGAAGATCATGCCGACACCGTATTCGCCCGGCGGGGGCAGCGCCACGCCCTGCTTGGCCATTTCTTCGCGGTAGAGGCGGTCGGGCAGCTGGATCAGGATGCCGGCGCCATCGCCCATCAGCTTGTCAGCGCCCACTGCGCCGCGATGGTCGAGGTTCTCGAGGATCTTCAGGCCCTGCAGCACGATGGCATGGCTCTTTTCGCCCTTGATGTGCGCGACGAAGCCGACGCCGCAGGCATCGTGCTCGTCGGCACCGGAATACAGACCGTGTTGTTGGAGATGTTCGATCTCGGCAGCCGTCGTCATGGCGCACTCCTTCAGTTTTTCGCAGGGAAGAGAAGGATATTGCGATGCACAAAGAATGCCAAACACTTTAAATGGGGTCAGATTCCAATTAAATCCCGACTCTTATGGTCAGAATAAAATTGGGGACACATCAACGAAGAGAGCAAAAACTCCGCTTGGAGTCCCGCCGCGGGAAGCTTTGGCTCAGGAATCGGAAGCCGCCGGCGGGCGCCCGGCCTTGGCTTTGGCGACGCGGCGTTCGGTCGCTTTCTGAAGCGACGCCAAAAAATCGGCATCGCCGGCCGCCCAACCCCGCAAGGTGGCCTCGGTCAGCGTGCCCTGGTCGGCTGCGCGCACGCCGCCGCGCACCAGTTCGACGTACGCCGCCTCGCGGGCGAAGGGCGTGTTGCCCAGCTCCCAATACAGGGGATGCGGCGTCAGCAGCCTGTCGTGCCGCAGGCCCGCGTAGTGCCCGTGGCTGGACCATGGAAAGTCGCGCGCGTCCGACACCATGCCGGCCCGCACGGGATTCAGGTCGATGTACGCCATGCAGGTCAGCAAATAGCGGTCGGTCTGGATCAGCGTCGACCTGTAGCGCCCTTCCCACAGGGTGCCGCTGCGGCCGTGGCGGTCGTTGAAATAGCGCACGTAGCTGCGCCCCACCGCCTGCATGAACTGCGGCAGCCCGGTGGTCGTGTCGGGCGTGGCCAGCAGATGGAAGTGGTTGTCCATCAGCACGTAGGCATGCAGCGCCACGCCGAAGCGCGGGGCCGCGTCCGCCATCAGGCCGAGCAGCCGCTCGTGGTCGGCGCGGTCGATGAAGATGGCCTGGCGGTTGTTGCCGCGCTGGATCACGTGGTGCGGCAGGCCGGGAAGCGTGAGGCGAGGCAGACGGGCCATGGCGTGACGAGCGCGGCGCTGTGCGCTTCGGCGGAAGTTTCAGGGCAGGCGAAACCGCGTCTCGCCCAGCGTGTCGAGCCCGAACTGCGACAGCAGCTCGCCGAGCCGCGCCGCCGCACCGGCCTTGCGCTGGCCGGTGTGGCGCGCCAGGATCAGCTCGTTCTTCATGCTGTGCTCCCAGCCCACCAGTTCGGTGACCGTGACGCTGTAGCCATTGGCCTCGAGGTACAGGCAGCGCAGCACGTTGGTGAGCTGGCTGCCGATTTCGCGGGTGTGCAGCGGATGGCGCCAGAGCTCGGCCAATGGCGTGCGCGACAAGGCCAGCGCCTTGGTTTCGCGCAGGCAGGCCGCCACCTCGGCCTGGCAGCAGGGCACCAGCACCATGCAGCGCGCCTTCTTTGCGAGCCCGAAGGCGATCGCGTCGTCGGTGGCGGTGTCGCAGGCGTGCAGCGCGGTGACCACGTCGATGCGCTCGGGCAGTTCGCTCGCCTGGGCCGACTCGGCCACGGTGAGGTTCAGGAAGGACATGCGGTCGAAGCCGAGCTGGCGCGCCAATGCGCGCGATCTTTCGACCAGCTCGCTGCGCGTCTCGATGCCGTAGACATGGCCGCCTTCGCGCGAGCGGAAGAACAGGTCGTAGATGATGAAGCCCAGGTACGACTTGCCCGCGCCATGGTCGGCCAGCGTGGCTTCCGCGCCGCCGCCCGGCAGTTCGCGCAGCAGCTGCTCGATGAACTGGAACAGGTGGTAGACCTGCTTGAGTTTGCGCCGCGAATCCTGGTTGAGCCGGCCTTCGCGCGTGAGGATGTGCAGCTCCTTCAGAAGCTCGATCGACTGGCCCGGCCGCAGGACCTCCGCCAGCTCGGCTTCGGCCTTGGCGGTCTTGGCCGTCTTCACGGCCTTGGTTGCTGCCGGCGCGCTCATGGCCGGGCGCTCCCCGGGCCCACGTCCAGCGCGGCCCAGCCGTCCGGCCCCAGCGCTTCGAGCGTCTCGATGTTGCGCTCGAAGATGGCTTCGGCTTCGGGAAAGGCCTCGACCGCGCGGCTCACGCTGTCCTCGCGCAGCAGGTGCAGCGTGGGGTACGGCGCGCGATTGGTGGCGTTGCCCAAGTCGTCGGCGTCGGTGCCCGCGAACTGGAAGCGCGGATGGAAGCTCGCGAGCTGGAACACGCCGTCGAAGCCCGCACGCACGAGCCGGCGTTCGGCGCGTGCCGTGAAGTCGTTGAAATCCAGGAAATCGGCCAAGGTGTTGGGTGCTATCAGCAAGGTGGTGTCGCGCACGGAGGCATCGAGCGCGGCGAGTTCATCGGCCTCGGCCAGGAGCATGTCGATCAGCGCGGCTTCATCGGTGGGCAGGTACACGGCATAGCGGATCTGCGCCTTGACGTGCACCGCCTTCGCGAACGGGCACAGGTTGAGCCCGATCACCGCGCGTTCGAGCCAGCGCCGCATGTCGGCTTCGGCCTGGATGGCATCGATTGTCGCCGGGCTGGTCATGCCATCTCCGCCGCAGGGCGAATTTTGCCGAGGCGCCGCGCCAGGGCCATGCCCGCGAGCGAGCATGCGAGCGTGGCGGTCCACGTCCAGTGCCAGCCGCCGGCCCGCAGGGCCACCCAGGCCACCGCCGGCGGCGCCAGGAACTGCCCCAGCGAGGACGCCTGCTGCATGAGTCCGACGGTGGTGGAAACCGTGGACGGACCGGGCGCCAGCCGGACCCCGAGCAGGAACAGCGTCGCCGGCACCATGCCGCCGCCCAGTGAAAAGACGCAGACCGCGGCATAGCGAAGCACCGGCGGCAGGCCGAGCGCGCCTTCGCCCTGCCCCAGCTGCGCGAAGGCGGCAAGGCCACCCAACGCCATCGCCAGGAAACCCGCCTGCAGCAGGCGCTCGGGCGCGACGCCGCGCTGGAGCCAACGGCCGCCCGCGACGTTGCCGACGATGTTCATCGCGGCCGCCACCGCCGTGAGCACCGCGCCCCAGCCGGCCGGCACGCCGGCGCCGGCATAGATGGCCGGAAGAAAGCCGATCACCGCCATCCACTGGGCCGAATACACGGCGAAGGTCAGCGCGATCATCCAGGGTGCGCGTGCGCCGACCGTGGCGCGCAGCCGCGACGGCCAGCCGCCGGCCATGCCGCGCGCCGCACCCGTGCGCAGCGCATCCGCGGGCACCGCCAGCCACAGCCAGAGCGCCGCGGCCGCCGACACGGCCGACAGCGTCCACCACCAGTCGGCCCATCCGCCCCAGGCGATCAGCGCCGGCCCGAAGAGCAGCGCAAGCGCAACGCCCAGCGGCATGTAGGCGCCCCATACGCCGAGCGCCGCCTTGTCAGCGCCCGACGGCGTCAGGGCGCGGATCAGCCCGGGCCCCGGCATGACCGCCAGCAAAAAGCCGATGCCTTCGAGCGCGCGCAGGCCGAGCAGCCATTGCACCGCAAAGGCACCGCCCAGCAAGCCCGCGCCGACCGCGCCGCCCAGCAGGCTCGCCACGGTCAGCACCAGGAGGCCCGTCAGCATGCTGCGGCGCAGGCCGATGGTGTCGGCCGCGAGCCCCGCGATCAGCCCCAGGCTCATGCTCGCCACCTGCACCAGCGACAGCAGGAATCCGGCCTCGACCAGGTCGATGCCGAGCGACGCCTGCAGCGCCGGCACAGCGGGCGGCAGCTTGCCCAGGTGCAGTGCGGCGCTGACGCCGCCCAGCACCACCGCAAAGGCGGCGGCAGGCACGCGCGCGGAAGCAACGGCTGCAGGACTCATGGGACCACCTTCGCCCTGACGGGCTGCGGTGCGCGCTTGCTTGGGGCGGCCCGGCGCTGCGCTCATGCAATCCCCCGCCGGCCGGTCAGCCGTTCATGCTCGCGCATGGCGAAGCGGTCGGTCATGCCGGCGATGTAGTCGGCGACGGCGCGATGCCGGTCGCGCCGGTCTGCGTAGGAAACAGGCATCTCGGCGCCGCGCGCCAGATAGGCCTCGAACAGTTCCCGCACCACCTGCTGTGCCTGGTCGGTGGTCTGCCTCACTTGCAGATGGCGATAGAGGTTGCGGAACAGGAAGGCCTTGAGCTCGTTCGATTGCGCCTGCATGGTTTCGCTGAACGCAACGAGCGGCGGCGCCTTGCGCACACCATCGGCATCGGCCGGCTTCGCTGTTTCGAGTGCCGCACGCGTGGCGTCGATCACGTCGTAGACCTGCGCGCTCAGCATGCGCCGGATGGTTTCGTAGAGCACGCGCCGCCCTTCCAGCTGCGGGTATTCGGCCAGCGCTTCGCGGCGGTAGCGCTCGAACAGCTCCACCTCGCCGAGCTGCTCGACGTTGATGAGGCCGGAGCGCACGCCGTCGTCGATGTCGTGCGCGTTGTAGGCGATGGCGTCGGCCAGGTTGCAAAGCTGCGCCTCGAGGCCCGGCTGCGTGCGGTCGAGGAAGCGGCGCGCCACGCCGTGGGGTTCACCCGCCTCCAGGCGCTCGGCATTGGCGCGCGAGCAGTGCTTGAGGATGCCTTCGCGGGTCTCGAAGCTGAGATTCAGGCCGTCGTACTGCGGATAGCGGTGCTCAAGCGCATCGACCACGCGCAGGCTCTGCAGGTTGTGCTCGAAGCCGCCGTGGCCTTCCATGCAGGCGTTGAGCGCGTCCTGGCCCGCATGGCCGAACGGCGTGTGGCCGAGGTCGTGCGCAAGGGCAATCGCTTCGACCAGGTCTTCGTTGATGCGCAGGGCCCGCGCGATGGAGCGGCCCAGCTGCGCGACTTCGAGCGAATGCGTGAGCCGGGTCCGGAACAGGTCGCCTTCGTGGTTCAGGAAGACCTGCGTCTTGTAGACCAGCCGCCGGAACGCGGTGGAATGCACGATGCGGTCGCGGTCGCGCTGGAAGGCGTCGCGCGTGGGCGCCGGCGGCTCGGCATGGCGCCTTCCGCGCGAGCGCGCGGGGTGGCAGGCATAGGCCGCGAGGCTCATCGGTGCACCCTCGGCGCCGCGCTCATTCGGCCTGGCAGCAGCGCGCGAGCACTTCGCGCACCAGCGCATCGGGCGCGCTGCTGACGGCGGCGGAGCCCGGCTTGTCGATCACCACGAAACGGATTTCACCCGCCTCGGATTTCTTGTCGACCCGCATCAGTTCGAGGTACCGGTCCGCGCCCAGCGCGGGGCCGGTGGTCGGCAGGCCGGCGCGCTCGATCAGCCGCGTGAGCCGTTCGACGAACGCTGCATCGACGCCGCCGAGCCGCTGCGACAGGTGCGCCGCCATCACCATGCCGCAGCCGACCGCTTCGCCATGCAGCCACTCGCCGTAGCCCAGGCCCGACTCGATCGCATGGCCGAAGGTGTGGCCGAAATTGAGGATGGCCCGCAGGCCGGTCTCGCGCTCGTCCTGGCCGACGACCAGCGCCTTGATCTCGCAGCTGCGCTTGACCGCATGGGCCAGCGCGGCCGGCTCGCGTGCCACCAGCGCGTCGACATTCGCCTCGATCCAGTCGAAGAAGGCCATGTCGTGGATCGGGCCGTACTTGATGACCTCGGCCAGGCCCGCGCTGAGTTCGCGCGGCGGCAGCGTCTGCAGCGTAGCCAGGTCGCACACCACGAGCTGCGGCTGGTAGAAGGCGCCGATCATGKTCTTGCCGAGCGGATGGTTGATGGCGGTCTTGCCGCCGACCGACGAATCGACCTGCGCCAGCAGCGTGGTCGGCACCTGCACAAAGGGCACGCCGCGCATGTAGCTCGCGGCGGCAAAGCCGGTCATGTCGCCCACCACGCCGCCGCCCAGCGCAAACAGCACGGTCTTGCGGTCGCTGCCGTGGCCGAGCAGCGCATCGAAGATCAGGTTCAGGGTCTCAAGGTTCTTGTGCACCTCGCCGTCGGGCAGCTCGAGCAGGTGGACCGTGCGAAAGCGCCCGGCCAGCGCCTGGCGCAGGGCCTTGGCGTAGAGCGGCGCCACGGTGGTGTTGCTGACGACCAGCGCGCTGGCGGCCGCGGGCACGGCGGCGAAGCTCTGGGGGTCGTCCAGCAGGCCGGTGCCGATCAGGATCGGGTAGCTGCGTTCGCCGAGCTGGATGTCGACGCGTTCTGGCGGTGCGGAAGGTGCGGGCAATGGCATGGCAGCGAGTTTAGGCGCTGCGCGCCGGCGCTTCAGTCGGAGGGCTCTTCGGGCGGCGTGCCCGCGGCCACGATGCCGGCAAGCTCCAGCTGCATCACGATGATGTTGACCAGCATGGCGATCGAGGGGCGCCCGGTGTCGACCACCTCGTGGGCTGTCTCGCGGTAGAGCGGATCGCGCGCATCGTGCAGTTCGCGCAGCCGGCCCAGCGGATCGGCCACCTGCAGCAGGGGCCGCTTGACGTCGTGGCGCAGGCGCCGGAACAGGTCTTCGGGCGAGGAGCGCAGGTAGATCACATGGAAGTGGTCCCGCAACTGCTGGCGGTTGGCTTCCCGCAGCACGGCGCCGCCGCCCGTGGCCAGCACGCCGTGGGGCTGGGCGGCCAGGTCCGCAATGGCGGCCTGCTCGAGGTCGCGGAAGGCGATTTCGCCCTCCCGCTCGAAGTAATCGCGGATCGAGCAGCCGATGCGCTGCTCGATCACGTGGTCGGTGTCGACGAAGGGAAGGTCCAGGCGTGCGCCCAGGCGCCGGCCCACTGCGGACTTTCCGGCGCCGGGCAACCCGACGAGTGCGATCGCCACGCGGTGGCTGCTACGCCCGCGCGTCAGCGCGCGGCGTTGCGGTCGGTAATCATCTTCGGAGTGATAAAGACGAGCATTTCGGTCTTGTTGGCAACGCGTTCGCGCTTGCGGAACAGTGCACCCAGGTAGGGCACTTCACCCAGCACCGGCACGCGCGATTCGTCATTGGTTTCGGTGAGTTCGAAGATACCACCGATGACGACCGTGCCGCCGTTCTCGACCAGCACCTCGGTCTGCACATGCTTGGTGTTGATGGCCGGGCCGGCCGAGGTGTTGACGCCGCGGGCATCCTTGCTCACGTCGAGCGTGAGGATGATGTTGCCTTCGGGTGTGATCTGCGGCGTGACCTCGAGCTTCAGCACCGCCTTGCGGAACGAGATGGAGGTGGCGCCGCTGGACGTGGCCTGCTGGTAGGGAATTTCCTCGCCCTGCTCGATCAGCGCCTTGGTCTGGTCGGCCGTGATGACGCGCGGGCTGGACACCAGCTTGCCCTTGCCGTCGGCCTCGAGCGCCGAGATCTCGAGGTTCAGCATGCGCGACAAGCTCGAGTTGAACAGCGAGATCGCGAAGGTGCCGGGCGCATTGCCGGTGCCGCCGGCATCGCCTGCGGGCAGGTTGATGAAGTTGGAGTTGGTCCAGGTGGCTGTTGCGCCGCCCACGCCGCCGGCGGCGGTGGTGACAGGCATGACGCCGAAGGTGCCGTATGCCGGATTGCCGTTGGCCGACGCGACGCGTTCGCGGGAGATACCGCCGCCCAGCCGCACGCCCAGCGACTTGCCGAAGGTGTCGGAGGCTTCCACGATGCGCGCTTCGATCAGCACCTGCCGAACCGGGATGTCGAGCTTCTGGATCAGGTCGGCCACTTGCGCCAGGCGCGAGGGAATGTCCGACACGAACAGCTGGTTGGTGCGCGACTCCGCGATCACGCTGCCGCGCGGGCTCAGGATGCGCGTGGTGGTGCCGGAGCCGCCACCGCCGCCGGCCGAGGCGCCGGTGCCGGTCAGGCCCTGCGCAATGGCAATGGCCTTGGTGTAGTTGAGCTGGAACGACTGGGTGCGCAGCGGCTCCAGGTTCTCGATTGCGGCCTTGGCTTCGAATTCGAGCTTTTCCTTGGCGTTGATCTCGTCCTTGGGCGCGATCCACAGCACGCTGCCGTTCTTGCGCATGCCCAGGTTCTTGGCCTGCATGATGATGTCCAGGGCCTGGTCCCAGGGCACGTCCTTCAGCCGCAGCGTCAGCGCGCCGGTGACCGAGTCGGAGGTCACGATGTTGAAGTTGGTGAAGTCGGCAATCACCTGCAGCAGCGAGCGGATCTCGATGTTCTGGAAGTTCAGCGACAGCTTCTCGCCGTTGTAGCCCACGCCCTGCGTCAGCTTGGCCGGGTCCACCTTGCGGGCGCGGACCTCCACCACGAACTGGTTCTCGCTCTGGTAGGCGCTGTGCTCCCAGTCGCCCTTGGCCTCGATCGTCATGCGCACGCGGTCGCCCGACTGTTGCGAGGTGATCAGCTGGACCGGCGTGTTGAAGTCGGCCACGTCGAGGCGGCGGCGCAAGCCCTCGGGCAGCGTCGACTTGGTGAACTCCACCACGAGGCTCTTGCCCTGCTGCTTGACATCGACGCCCACCTGGTTGTTCGGCAGGTCGACGATCACGCGGCCGGTGTTGTCCGCACCCAGGCGGAAGTCGACGTCGCGCAGCGGCAGCGTGTCGCGGTTGCGGTTCTCGGCAAAGACGGTGGGCGTGGACGACGCCAGCGCGGCGCCGGCCGCGGGTTCGAGAATCACCAGCAGCGACTTGCCCTGGATCTCGGTCTTGTATGCGGTTGCCTGCTTGAGGTTCAGCACCACCCGGCTGCGCTCGCCGGCCTGGACCACATTGACGGAACGCAGGTTGCCCTGGTTCACCTCAATGGCAGAGCGGCCGATGGCGTTGGTGACGCCCGGAAAATCGAGCGCGATGCGCGCCGGCGTCTGCACGACAAAGCCGGTCGGCAAGGCCGCGAGCGGCTGGGCAAGGTCGATGCGGATCACTTCCGCGCCGGACTGCGTCGAACTGGTCACCGCCTCGATGGCGTTTTGCGCATGGGCCAAAGCGAAAGCGCCAAGTGCCAGCAGACCCAGCCCCGCAGCTCGCAGCCGCTGTGCCATCGTTGATTTTTTATGATTCATTTCGCACTCTCTTGCAGCTGCAATGTCGCCACGCGTTCGATCCATTCACCGGCGGCGTCCTGCACGATTTCACGCAGGGCGATTTCGGTTTCGTTGATACGGGTAATGCGCCCGTAGTTGAGGCCCAGGTATTCGCCGACCCGCACCTTGTAGAGCAGCTTGTCGACACGAACCAGCGCCACCGGCTGGCCGTTGCGGTTCATGCTGCCCACCATGGCCATGGAGTCGAGCGGGAAGGCTTCGAGCGCTTCCTTGCGGCGCACCAGCTCGGGTGCGATCAGCTCCGACGTGCTGGGCTGGTTCGATTCCCGGCGCAGCGCCTGGGTCAGCTTCAGCAGGTTGAACGGCTCGAATGCCGCGCCCTCGGTGTAGGCCTGGGGGGTGAATTTCTTGGGTTCCGTGATCGGCGGCACCGTGGGCTTGACCTGGGCGCGCTGCTCGACCATCCAGCGGCGCAGGTCTTCCTGCTCCGAATCGGCGCAGGCGCTCAGGCCCAGGGCGGCCGCGACCAGCCACAGGAGGTTGGCGGTGGTCCTCATTTCTTCGCCTTCGGCGCCGCGGCGCGTTTCTGGGCCGCGCGCTCTTCGTCATCGAGATAGCGGTAGGTGCGTGCCGTGGCATCCATCGTGATGGGTGCCGTCCTTGTCTTTTTGCTGCGGGGTGATCGTGAGATTGTTCAGCGTCACGATGCGCGAGAGGCTCGCGACGTCGGCGGCGAAGGAGCCGATGTCGTGGTAGCGGCCGGTCACGCGCACGGCGATCGGCAGCTCCGCGTAGTAGTCCTTCACCGAAACCTGTCCCGGGCGGAACAGTTCGAACTGCAGGCTGCGCCCGAGCCCGGCCTGGTTGATGTCGGACAGCAATGCGTCCATTTCCGCCTTGCTGGGCAGCTGCTTCTCGAGCAGYGTCACGTATTGCTGCACCTGCTCGCGCTGCTTCTTCAGCAGGTCGAGATTGGCGGCCAGCGCCACCTTCTTCTGGTAGTCGGCGCGCAGCGTGACTTCCTTGGCGCGCTCGCTCTCGAGCTCGTCGTTGGAGTTGGTCAGCCACACGAACCACAGGCCGGCCAGCACCAGGGCCGTGACCGCCAGGCACAGGGCGTAGCGGGGCACCGCCGGCCATGCGGACGGGTCGTTCGGGTTCAGGTTGCGGAACTGGTCGCCGAAGCCGCGCAGCGCCGCGCCGACGTCCAGTTTTTGAGAGGGGCGATTGCTTGCCATGATCCGTCTACCCCTTGGCTGGCGCCGCTGCGGCCAGGGCCTTGTCGGCCGCGGCCTTCTGCGCGTCGGTCGGCCGCTTGAGGCCGATGCGCATGGTGAAGTTCGCCACGCGGCGCTGGTCGCGCTGACTCAGGCTCACCGTTGCGGAAGTGATTTCGACCAGCTCGGGCTTGACCAGCCACGGGCTGTTGTTGCCCAGGTTGCGCAGCAGCTCCGAGACGCGCTCGTTCGACTGCGCCATGCCCTGCAGCGTGACGGTCTGGTTGTCCTGCTTCATGCTGGTCAGGTAGACGCCGTCTGGCAGCTGGCGAACCAGTTCGTTGAGCAGGTGCACCGGCAGGTTGCGATCGCCCTGGAGGTCTTCGACCGCCTGCTGGCGCGCGCGCAGCGCGGCAATTTCTTCCTGCAGGGTCGAGATTTCCTTGATTTCGACTTCGAGCTTGGTGATCTCGGTCTTGAGGAAATTGTTCTTGGCCTGCTGGGCCGAGATCTGCGCCTCGAACCAGAGATAGCCCAGGCCGGCGATCAGCACGCCCAGCACGGCGGCCGCACCCAGGGTGCCGTAGAACGCTTCGCGGCGCCGCTTGCGTGCGGCTTCGCGGTGCGGAAGCAGGTTGATGAGGATCACTGCACGAACCTCCGCATGGCCAGGCCGCAAGAGGTCAGGTAGGAAGGCGCTTCGCGCCGGACCTTCTTCTCGCGGATGTTCGGGCCCAGTTCCATGCCGTCGAACGGGTTCACGAGCGAACAGGCGAACGAGGTCTGGCGCGTCACGGCGCTGGTCAGGCTGGGCAGCGAGGCCGAGCCGCCGGCAAGCAGCACGTAGTCCACCCGGTTGTGGGGCGTGCTGGTGAAGAAGAACTGCAGCGCACGGGCAATCTCCTGCGCGATGCTTTCCACGAAGGGCTTCAGGACGCCCGAGCCGTAGTCGTCGGGCAGGTCGCCGCTGCGCTTCTTGGCTTCGGCCTCTTCGGCCGAGAAACCGTACTGGCGCACGATCAGCTGGGTCAGCTGCGCGCCGCCGAAGGCCTGGTCGCGGTCATACAGCACTTCCTGGTTGCGCAGCACCTGCATGCTGGTGGTGAAGGCACCCACTTCGAAAAGCGCCACCACGGCATCGAGGCCCTTGCCGGGCAATTGCTCGATCAGGCGGGCGGTCGCGAGTCGGGAAGCGTAGGACTCGACGTCGAGGATCACCGCCTTCAGCCCGGCCGCTTCGGCCAGGCCTTCGCGGTCCTGCACCTTTTCCTTGCGGGACGCGGCAATCAGCACCTCGACGTCGCCGGCAGAGGCGGTGCTCTGCCCGGTCACGCAGAAATCGAGGCTGACCTCGTCGAGCGAGAACGGGATGTACTGGTTGGCTTCGGACTCGACCTGGATTTCGAGCTCCTGCTCGCTCATGCCGCCCGGAAGAATGATCTTCTTGGTGATGACCGCCGAGGGAGGCAGCGCCAGCGCGACGTTGCGCGTGCGGGTGCCGCTCTTGCGCACGACCCGGCGGACGGCTTCGGCCACTTCGTCGAACTTCTCGACGTTGCCGTCGGTGATCCAGCCCCGTTCCAGGGGTTCGATCGCGCAGCGCTCGAGAACCAGCTTGCCACTGGCTTCACGGCCGAGCTCGACCAGCTTCACGCTGGAAGAGCTGACATCCAGGCCGAGCATGGGGGCGTTCTGACGGCGAAACAATGATCCGAAAGCAGCCAAGTTAGGTCCCTTTACCCCTGCATTTGTAACCAATGGAAAAATTTGCGTTCGGTTGCATGCTAGCAGCAGACGTAGCGGCGGCCAAACAACCCGCGCCGGCAAAATGGCGGACCGTTGTCAAAAGCTGACGCTGAAGCCACATTTAGTAACTTTTGGTTTAGCCCGCAACGATGCACACAAGTTCGGCCCGTGGCAAGGGGGCGGCTTTTTATAATGTGCGGTGACTCCCCGGGCCCACATGCAAGAAACTTCACGCCCCAAAGGGCCAGCCAAGACCCCTCCTTCCACACGACCAGCCTGGCTGAAATGGCTGCTGCGCTTCATGGTCTGGGGGTTCGGCATCGCCGCGGCCGGTGTTCTGGCGCTGCTGTGCGTGATCGCCGTCGCCCTGGCTGTGGCCTACCCCAACCTTCCCGACATCTCCGAGCTGTCGGACTACCGGCCGAAACTGCCGCTGCGGGTCTTTTCCGCGGAGGGCATCCTGATTGGCGAATTCGGCGAGGAGCGGCGCAATCTAACCCCGATCGCGGCAATCCCCAAGCTCGTGAAGGAGGCGGTGTTGGCTGCCGAAGACACCCGCTTCTACGACCACGGCGGCGTCGACTACAAGGGCATGGTGCGCGCCGGCCTGGCCAACATGAACCGCGTGAAGAGCCAGGGCGCCTCGACCATCACCATGCAGGTGGCGCGCAACGTCTACCTGAGCTCCGAGAAAACGCTGACCCGCAAGATCTACGAGGTGCTGCTCACCTTCAAGCTGGAGCACCTGCTCACCAAGGACCAGATCTTCGAGATCTACCTGAACCAGATCTACCTGGGCAACCGCGCCTACGGCTTCGCGGCCGCGTCGGAAGCGTATTTCGGCAAGCCGCTGCAGGAGCTCTCCATTGCGCAGGCGGCCATGCTGGCGGGCCTGCCCAAGGCGCCGGGCGCGAACAACCCTGTCAACAATCCGCAGCGCGCGCGCGGCCGCCAGTTCTATGTGATCGACCGCATGCAGGACGCGGGCTTCATCACCGCCGAGCAGGCCGCCGAAGCCAAGAAAGAGGAACTGCACCTGCGCGATGCGGCCGACCCGAACCGCCTGCACGCCGAATACGTGGCCGAAACCGTGCGCCAGCTGATGTATGCGCAGTACGGCGACAGCACCTACACGCGCGGACTCAAGGTCTACACCTCGTTGGTCGCCGCCGACCAGGCTGCGGCATACAAGGCCCTGCGCAAGGGCATCATGGACTACGAGCGGCGCCAGATCTACCGCGGCCCCGAGAAATTCGTCGAGCTGCCCAACGACCCGAAGGAGCTCGACGATGCGGTCGACGACGCGCTGACCGACCATCCCGACAACGGCGACGTGATGGCGGCCGTGGTGCTCAAGGCCAACGCCAAGGAAATCTCGGCCGTGCGCGGCAACGGCGACCCGGTGCAGATCACGGGCGAGGGCCTCAAGCCCGCGCAGTCCGGCCTTGCCGACAAGGCGCCGCCCAACATCAAGATCCGGCGCGGCGCGGTGATCCGCGTGGTGAAGACGCCCAAGAACACCTGGGAAATCACCCAGCTGCCCGAAGTGGAAGGCGCCTTCGTCGCCATGGACCCGCGCGACGGCGCCATCAAGGCGCTGGTGGGCGGCTTCGACTTCGGCAAGAACAAGTTCAACCACGTCACGCAGGCCTGGCGCCAGCCGGGCTCGAGCTTCAAGCCCTTCATCTACTCGGCCGCGCTCGAGAAGGGCTTCACGCCGGCCACGGTCATCAATGACGGACCCCTGTTCTTCGATGCCGGCACCACCGGCGGCCAGCCCTGGGAGCCCAAGAACTACGGCGGGGGCTACGACGGCCCGATGTCGATGCGCACCGCGCTCATGAAGTCGAAGAACCTGGTCTCGATCCGCATCCTGCAATCGATCGGCACGCGCTACGCCCAGGAATGGATCACCAATTTCGGCTTCGACAAGGACAAGCACCCGGCCTACCTGCCGATGGCGCTGGGCGCCGGCGCGGTCACGCCGATGCAGATGGCCACCGCCTACTCGGTGTTCGCCAATGGCGGCTACCGCGTCAATCCCTACCTGGTGACCCGCATCACCGACCACAAGGACAAGGTGCTGGTCGACAAGCAGCCGCCGCTGCTCAACGAGACGATCCGCGCCATTCCCCAGCGCAACGCGTTCATCATGGACACGCTGCTGCAATCGGTGGCGCGCGCCGGCACCGCGGCCAAGGCCCAGGCCATGCTCAAGCGGCCCGACCTCTACGGCAAGAC
Organism: Variovorax sp. 01T439_2; assembly: GCF_056398445.1. Lineage (NCBI taxonomy): Bacteria > Pseudomonadati > Pseudomonadota > Betaproteobacteria > Burkholderiales > Comamonadaceae > Variovorax > Variovorax sp. 01T439_2. Next base: position 946 of record NZ_JBFTPJ010000002.1, on the reverse strand, counting down.
CGGCACCACCAACGATTCGCTCGACGCCTGGTTCGCCGGCTTCCAGCCCACGATGACCGCCATCTCCTGGATCGGCTACGACACGCCGCGCAACCTGGGCGACCGCGAAACCGGCGGCGGCCTGAGCCTGCCGATCTGGATCAACTACATGGAAACGGCGATCAAGGGCGTGCCCGTGACCGATCTTTCCGCCACGCCGCCGTCCGGCGTCGTGAGCGTGGGCGGCGAGTGGTACTACGACGACTACGCGCCGGGCCGCGGCGTGCCCAGCCTCGGCGTGGACACCGCTTCATCGCCGCCGGCCGAGTCCCTGAGCGGCGTTCCGGTGAGCCCGCCCCCGCCTCCCGAGGAGCGCAACCGCATCCTCGACCTTTTCAGGAACTGAAGAAGACGCCGCTGACGGCTCAGGCGGCCGCAAACTCCAGCGGCTGCCCGGCCTGAAGGCTCGCCTCACGCGAAAGATTTCCGAAGAATTCCTCGCCCGTCTTGGTGTCGACCCAGGCCTTGCCGTCGTAGCGGTAGTGATAGCCGCCAGAGCGCGCGGCAAGCCAGATCTCCTGCAGGGGTTTCTGCAGGTTCACGATCAGCTGGCTGCCGTTCTTGAATGAAATCGTGATCATGCCGCCCACGCGCTGGTTGTCGATGTCGGCGTCGGTTGCGTCGTTGATGCGGTCGCAGCCCTGCTCGATGGCGGCGAGCGCGGCTTCGGCGCGGTCCATGTATTCGGAGTCGGTCATTACAATTTCGTTATGTTGAATGTTCGTCAAATTCTAGTGAGCGCCCCCGCCCGCGCTGTGCTCATGGTCAGTCTTGCCGCGGCGGCGGCGGCTTTGTCTGCTTGCGGCCAGCGCGGACCGCTGTTCCTGCCGACCGATCCGGCGGCGGCGCAGCGCGCCACCCTGCCGCAGCTGCTGACCCCCGGCGGCCCGCGCCCCGCCTCCGATAC
>NZ_JBFTPJ010000001.1:0-26345 GCF_056398445.1 Variovorax sp. 01T439_2 | reverse complement strand
ACCTTGCGCTCGCATACTCGCCCGGCGTGGCCGAGGCCTGCATGGAGATTGCCCGCGACCCGGCCGAGGCCATGAACCTCACCTCGCGCGCCAACCTCGTGGCGGTCATCACCAACGGCACCGCGGTGCTGGGGCTGGGCAACATCGGGGCGCTGGCCGGCAAGCCGGTGATGGAAGGCAAGGCCTGCCTCTTCAAGAAATTCGCCGGCATCGACGTGTTCGACATCGAGCTCGACGAGAACGACCCCGACGCGCTCATCGACACCATCGCGCGCATGGAGCCCACCTTCGGCGGTATCAACCTGGAGGACATCAAGGCGCCCGAGTGCTTCTACATCGAGAAGAAGCTGCGCGAGCGCATGAAGATCCCGGTCTTCCACGACGACCAGCACGGCACCGCCATCGTCGCGGCCGCCGCCATCCTCAATGCGCTGCGGCACGTGAAGAAGGACATCCGCGAAGTGAAGCTGGTGGCCTCGGGCGCCGGTGCGGCGGCACTGGCCTGCCTCGACCTGATCGTGAGCCTGGGCCTGCCGATGAAGAACATCTACGTGTCCGACAGCGCGGGCGTGGTGTACACCGCCCGCAAGGAACAGATGGACCCGAACAAGGCCCGCTATGCGCAGGAGACTTCGGCGCGCAAGCTCGCCGACGTGATCGACGGCGCCGACATCTTCCTCGGCCTCTCGGCCGGCGGCGTGCTCAAGCCCGAGATGGTCAAGGAGATGGCGCGCGACCCGATCATCCTCGCCATGGCCAACCCGGCGCCGGAGATCCTGCCGGAAGACGCGCTGGCCGTGCGGCCCGATGCGATCCTGGGCACCGGCCGGTCGGACTATCCGAACCAGGTCAACAACGTGCTGTGTTTTCCGTTCATCTTCCGCGGCGCGCTCGACGTGGGTGCGACGGCCATCAACGAAGAGATGAAGCTGGCCGCGGTGCGGGCCATCGCCGAACTCGCGCATGCCGAGATTCCCGAAGTGGTGGCGCAGGCCTACGGCGCGCTCGGCCTGCGCTTCGGCCGCGACTACCTGATCCCCAAGCCCTTCGACCCGCGGCTGATCGAGGCGGTCGCGCCCGCGGTGGCCCAGGCCGCGGTCGACAGCGGCGTGGCAACGCGGCCCATCGCCGACATGAAGGCCTACCGCCAGCGCCTGTCGCAGTTCGTCTACCAGTCGGGCAGCAGCATGCAGCCGCTGTTCGCTGCCGCCAAGCAGTCGCCCAAGCGCGTGGTCTACGCCGAGGGCGAAGACGAGCGCGTGCTGCGCGCCGCGCAGGTGGTGGTCGACGAAGGCCTGGCACGCCCGCTGCTGCTGGGCCGCCCCGAGGTGATCGCCGATCGCATCGCGCAGTACGGCCTGCGCCTCACGCTGGGCGCCGACTGCGAGGCCGTCGATCCGCTCGATGCGGCCGTGCATGGCGATGCGGCCGAGGCCTACTACCAGCTCAAGCGCCGCGAGGGCGTCTCGCGCCTGGTGGCGCAGACCGAGATGCGCAGCCGCGGCACGCTGCTGGCGGCCATGCTGGTGCGCCAGGGCCGGGCCGACGCCATGCTGTGCGGCACGCTCGGCAGCTACGGCGACCACCTGCGCCATGTGCGCGACGCGATCGGCCTGCGCGCGGGCGCCAGCACCATGGCCGCGATGCAGATGCTGATGCTGCCGGGGCGCCAGCTCTTCATCTGCGACACGCACGTGAACCGCGACCCCGATGCAGCGCAGATCGCCGAGATCGCGCTGCTCGCGGCCGAGGAGGTGCGCCGCTTCGGCGTGACGCCGAGCGTGGCGCTGCTGTCGCACTCGAACTTCGGCGGCTCGGACGCGGCCTCGGCCGTGAAGATGCGCGAGGCGCTCGCGCTCATCAAGGCGGCCGATCCGCAGCTCGCGGTGGAAGGCGAGATGCGCGGCGACGCGGCGCTGTCCAAGACCATCCTCGACCACGAGTTTCCGGATTCGGCGCTGGAGACCGAGGCCAACGTGCTCGTCATGCCCAACGTCGACGCGGCCAACATTTCGTACAACCTGCTGCGCATGGCGGCCGGCAGCGGCATCACGGTGGGCGGCATCCTGCTGGGCGCGGCGCGCTCGGTGCACATCCTCACGCCGTCGTCCACCGTGCGCCGCATCGTCAACATGACTGCGCTGGCGGTGGTCGATGCCAACTCGCACCGCAATGCGGCCTGAGGAGGGTGCGGCCATGAACGACACCGTGACGCCGCCGGCGTCTGAAATTTTCCAGGAGATTCCCGTGGACCAACCATCCGTCGCACCCAAGCCCTTCTACAGATCGCTCTACTTCCAGGTCATCACCGCCATCGTGCTCGGGGTGCTGCTCGGGCACTTCTGGCCCGACACCGGCGCATCGATGAAACCGCTGGGCGACGGCTTCATCAAGCTCATCAAGATGATCATCGCGCCGATCATCTTCTGCACCGTGGTGGTGGGCATCGCGGGCATGGAAGACATGAAGAAGGTCGGCAAGACCGGCGGCCTGGCGCTCCTGTACTTCGAGATCGTGAGCTCCATCGCGCTGGTGGTGGGCCTGGTGATCATCAACATCGTGCGCCCCGGCGCCGGCATGAATGTCGACGTGAGCCAGCTCGACGCCAAGAGCATCGCGGCCTACACCGGCCCTGGCAAGATGCAGAGCACCACCGACTTCCTGCTCAACGTSATCCCSARCACGGTGGTSGATGCCTTYGCCAAGGGYGAGATCCTSCAGGTGCTGCTGKTCGCGGTGATGTTCGGCTTTGCGCTGCACAAGTTCGGCGGCCGCGGCACGCTGGTGTTCGACGTGATCGAGAAGGGCTCGCACGTGCTCTTCGTGATCGTGGGCTACATCATGAAGGTCGCGCCGATCGGCGCCTTCGGCGCCATGGCCTTCACCATCGGCAAGTACGGCGTGAGTTCGCTGCTGCAGTTGGGCCAGCTGATGGCCACCTTCTACCTGACCTGCCTGCTGTTCATCTTCGTGGTGCTGGGGAGCATCGCGCGCTTCCACGGCTTCAGCATCTGGAAGTTCATCAAGTACATCAAGGAAGAACTGCTGATCGTGCTGGGCACCTCGTCGAGCGAATCGGTGCTGCCTCGCATGATGGCCAAGCTGGAGAACCTGGGCGCCAAGAAGTCGGTGGTCGGCCTGGTGGTGCCCACGGGCTACTCCTTCAACCTGGACGGCACCTCCATCTACCTGACGATGGCGGCGGTGTTCATCGCGCAGGCCACCAACACCGACATGACGCTCACGCAGCAGTTCACGCTGCTGGCGGTGCTGCTGCTCACCTCGAAGGGCGCAGCGGGTGTCACGGGCAGCGGCTTCATCGTGCTGGCGGCCACGCTGTCGGCCGTGGGCCACGTGCCGGTCGCGGGCCTGGCGCTCATCCTGGGCATCGACCGCTTCATGTCGGAAGCCCGCGCGCTGACCAACCTGATCGGCAACGGCGTGGCCACGGTGGTGGTCGCCAAGTGGACCAACGACCTGGACACCGTGCGCATGAAGCGCATCCTGGACAACGAGACATCGGCCGAATCCGACGCGCCCGAGGCGGTGCTGGACAAGGTCGAGACCCACATGCCCGTGGCCCAGCCGCGCTGAGGCGGCCACATGCCTGTACGGAACAGCCCACCATGAACAGCCCCGTGCAGAAGCACCGCGTGGTCATCGTGGGCGGCGGCGCCGGCGGCCTGGAACTGGCCACGCGCCTGGGCGATTCGCTGGGAAAGAAGGGGCGGGCGGAGATCACGCTGATCGACAAGCACCGCACCCACGTGTGGAAGCCCAAGCTGCACGAGATCGCCTCGGGCAGCATGGACATGAGCGCGCACGAGGTCGACTACCTCGCGCAGGCGCACTGGCACCACTTTCGCTTCCGGCTCGGCGAGCTGACCGGCATCGACCGCGAGCGGCGCGAAGTGCAGGTGGCGCCGTACCTCGACGACGAAGGCCGGCTGGTCACGCCCGAGCGCGCCTTCGGCTACGACACGCTGGTGGTCGCCGTCGGCAGCCTCAGCAACGATTTCGGCACGCCCGGCGTGCGCGAGCACGCGCTGCGGCTCGAATCGAAGGCCGATGCGCAGCGCTTTCACCAGCGCATGGTCAACGCCTGCATCCGCGCGCATGCGCAGGCCACGCCGCTGCGGCCCGAGCAGCTGCACGTGGCGATCATCGGCGCAGGCGCCACGGGCGTGGAGCTGGCGGCCGAGCTGCACCGCACCACGCGCGAAGTGGTGGCCTACGGGCTGGACCGCGTGGATGCCGAGAAAGACATCCAGGTCAGCGTGATCGAAGCGGCCGACCGCGTGCTCCCCGCATTACCCGCGCGCATGTCGGCCGCCACCGAGGCACTGCTTCGCAAGCTGGGCGTGGATGTGCATACCTCCGCCAAGGTGGCCGAGGTGCTGCCCGAGGGCGTGCGCCTGGCCGACGGCCGCGTGCTGCCGGCCGAGCTGGTGGTGTGGGCCGCGGGCGTGAAGGCGGCCGATTTCATGAAGGACATCGCGGGCCTGGAGACCAACCGCAGCAACCAGCTCGCGGTGCTGCCCACGCTGCAGACCACGCGCGATGAGCACATCTTCGCCATCGGCGACTGCGCGGCCTGCGACTGGCCCGAGGCCAACGGCGGCAAGGGCGGCCTGGTGCCGCCGCGCGCGCAGGCGGCGCACCAGCAGGCCTCGCACGTCGCGGCGCAGATCCGCCGGCGCCTGGACGCAAAGGCGCTCGAGCCCTACCGCTACCGCGACTTCGGCTCGCTGGTCTCGCTCGGCGAATTCAGCACCGTGGGCAACATGATGGGCGGCCTGATCGGCGGGAGCCTGATGGTCGAGGGGCTGTTCGCGCGGCTCATGTACATGTCGCTCTACAAGATGCACGAGCTGGCGCTGCACGGCGTCGTCAAGGTCTCGCTCGACACGCTCGCCCGCCTCATCACGCGGCGCACCGAACCCCACGTCAAGCTGCATTGAGCAGCCCAGCGCAATCCTTCTTTCGCACCAACCTCAAGGAGATTTTCATGTCAGACGATATCGTGATCGTGGCCGCGCAACGCACGGCGGTCGGTAAGTTCGGCGGCGCGCTGGCCGGCACGGCCGCGCCGGAACTGGGCGCGCATGTGGTGAAGGGGCTGCTCGAGAAGGCCGGCGTGCCGGGCGATGCGGTGTCCGAGGTGATCATGGGCCAGGTGCTCGCGGCCGGCGCGGGGCAGAACCCGGCGCGCCAGACGGTCATCAAGGCGGGGCTGCCCATCGGCGTGCCGGGCCTCACCATCAACAAGGTCTGCGGCTCGGGCCTGAAGGCCGTGATGCTGGCGGCGCAGGCCGTGAAATGCGGCGATGCCGAGATCGTGGTGGCCGGCGGCCAGGAGAACATGAGCGCCGCGCCGCACGTGCTGCCCAACTCGCGCAACGGCCAGCGCATGGGCGACTGGAAGCTGGTCGACACCATGATCGTGGACGGGCTGTGGGACGTCTACAACCAGTACCACATGGGCACCACGGCCGAGAACGTGGCCAAGAAGTACGGCATCACGCGCGAGATGCAGGACGCGCTCGCGCTCGCCTCGCAGCAGAAGGCCGCGGCTGCGCAGGACGCCGGGCGCTTCGACGACGAGATCCTGCCGTTCAGCATCGCGCAGAAAAAGGGCGAGCCCATCGTCTTCGCGGCCGACGAGTTCGTGAACCGCAAGACCAACGCCGACGCACTCGCCGGCCTGCGCCCGGCCTTCGACAAGACGGGCTCGGTGACGGCCGGCAATGCTTCGGGCCTGAACGACGGCGCGGCTGTGGTGCTGGTGATGTCGGCCTCGCGCGCCGCCGCGCTAGGCCTGCAGCCGCTGGCGGTGATCCGCGCCTATGCGAGCGCGGGCCTGGACCCGTCGCTCATGGGCATGGGCCCGGTGCCCGCTTCGCAGCTCGCGCTCAAGAAGGCCGGCTGGAAGGCGCAGGACCTCGACCTGATGGAGATCAACGAAGCCTTCGCGGCCCAGGCCTGCGCGGTCAACCGCGAGATGGACTGGGACACCAGCCGCATCAACGTGAACGGCGGTGCCATTGCCATCGGCCACCCCATCGGCGCCTCGGGCTGCCGCGTGCTGGTGACGCTGCTGCACGAGATGCGCCGCCGCGGCGCCAACAAGGGCCTGGCCTCGCTGTGCATCGGCGGCGGCATGGGCGTGGCGCTTGCAGTCGAACGCGCTTGAACGGATTTTTTGTCACACAACGCACCAAGGAGAATGCAGATGAGCGAAAGCAAGCAGCAACAAGTGGTCCTGGTCACCGGCGGCATGGGGGGCCTGGGCGAGACGATCTCCACCAAGATGGTCGATGCGGGCTACAAGCTCGCGGTGACCTATTCGCCCGGCAACAAGTCGCACGCCGACTGGGTCGCGCAGATGGCCGGGCGCGGCTACCAGATCCTGGCCGTGCCCTGCGACGTGGCCGACTACGACTCCTGCGCACGGGCGGTGGGCCAGGTGCAGGAAGCCCTGGGCCCGGTCGACGTGCTGGTCAACAACGCCGGCATCACGCGCGACATGACCTTCAAGAAAATGGACCAGATCAACTGGAACGCCGTGCTGCGCACCAACCTAGACAGCCTGTTCAACATGAGCAAGCAGGTGGCCGACGGCATGGTGGAGCGGGGCTGGGGCCGCATCATCAACGTGTCGTCGGTGAACGGCTCGAAGGGTGCGTTCGGGCAGACCAACTACTCGGCCGCCAAGGCCGGGGTGCACGGCTTCACCAAGGCGCTGGCGCTGGAGGTGGCCAGGAAGGGCGTGACCGTGAACACCATCTCGCCCGGCTACATCGGCACGAAGATGGTCACGGCCATTCCGAAGGAAGTGCTCGACAGCAAGATCCTGCCGCACATTCCCGTGGGGCGCCTGGGCAAGCCCGAGGAAGTGGCGGGGCTGATCATCTACCTGGCCTCGGAAGAGGCGGCCTTCGTGACGGGCGCCAACATCGCCATCAACGGCGGCCAGCACATGCAATGAACGCACGACCATGATCCTCAAGAACGGCATCGATCAGGCCGCACTGATCACCAAGTTCACCGACGCCTCCGCCAGGCAGGGCGAGACCATCCGCAAGACCGTGCACGAGGCCACGCTCAAGGCGCTGCAGGGCCGCGAGCTCACGCTGGCGAACATCCGGCAGGTGCTGGGCACGGTCACCAAGGCGGCTTCGGCCGGCGCAGAAGGCAGCAAGCTGCCCGCGCCCGACGTGCAGGCGCTGCTGGCCAAGGCCTTCGCCGGCATGGACGGTGCGCTGGAGCAGGCGGTGCTGGCCAACCAGCGCGCGCTGCAGCAGTTGGTGGACCAGGGCGTGAGCCTGCGCGAGACGCAGCTCAAGAAGGCGCTCGCCGACATCGAGAAGATGGAAGACACGCTGTTCGCCAGCGTCAGAAAGGCGGCCCCGGTGGACGGCCCGTGGAGCGGCGTGTTCCAGGCGCTGCAGGGCAAGGGCACCGGCACCGGCGCGCGCGCCACCGCGGCGCTCGAGCAGCTCATGCAAGACACGCACAAGAACCTGCGCGACGGCCGCGCGCTGAGCCTGCGCGCCACGCAGGCAATGCTCGACAGCTATGCCACGCTCGCGAGCGGCGTGCTGATCGGCATGTCCGAAGCCCTGAAGCAGGGCGGGGCGGCTTCCGGACGCACGCCATCGGGCAGCCACTGATGCGGCGGCGGCGGCCTTGTGCAATAACGGGTTCATGATTCCACGGGAGCCGGCCCGGCGCTTCGACTTGYCTTCCCGCAGCCCGAGACGGTGGCGCGGCCTGCCGCGCTGGTGCGGCGCACTGGCGCTCGTGGCCGCGGCCGCCTTTGCGGGGCACCACTTCGCCATGCAGAACGGCCTCGCGCGGCTGCGCGAGGCAGCCGACCACCGGCTCGACATGCTCGCCACCGGGCTCGATGCCGACCTGGCCCGTTTCGAGTACCTGCCGGCGCTGCTGGAGATGACGCCCATCGTCCCCGGGCTGCTCGGCACGCCCTCGGACGCGTCGCTGCGCGATGCGGTCAACCGCTACCTCGACGGCGTCAACGCCGCCGCCGGCGCGGAGATGCTCTACGTGCTGGATGCCGCCGGCACCTCGCTGGCGGCTTCCGACTGGAACCGGCCCGGCACCACCGTCGGCCAGGACCTGTCGTTCCGGCCCTACGTGATCGATGCGCTGGGGCAGGGCAAGGGCCGCTTCTACGGCGTCGGCATCACCAGCCGCAAGCCCGGCTACTACCTCTCGTATGCCTTGCGCCGCGGCCAGCCCACGCGCGGCGTGGTCGCCGTGAAGGTCAACCTGGAAGAAACCGAACGCGCCTGGCGCAAGCTGCCGGGCGACGTGGCGCTGATCGACCAGCGCGGCGTGGTGATCCTCGCCACCCGCGAAGAGCTCAAGTTCCGGCCGCTGCTGCCGCTCGACGCCGTGCAGCGGGCCGAGGTGCAGCGCTCGCGCCCCTACGGCGAGGCCGGCCTGCAGCCGCTGCAATGGACGCTGAAGCAGACGCTGGCGCGCGATGTGAAGGTGATCGCGCTCGACGGCGTCGACCAGCTGGCCTCGACGCGTTCGCTGCGCGGTGCGCCGTGGCAGCTGATGGCGCTCGACGACCTGGCGCCGGTGCGCGTGGGCGCGCGCAACGCGGCCATCACCGCGAGCCTGGCAATGGCGGTGCTGCTGCTGATGGCCGTCACGCTGTGGCAGCGCCGCCGCGCCGTGCGGCAGAAGCTGGCCAACCAGGCTGCGCTGCAGGCGGCGCACGACACGCTCGAATCGACCGTGGTGGCGCGCACCGCGCAGCTGCGCGCCGCCCAGGGCGAGCTGCTGCATGCCGGCAAGATGGCGGCGCTGGGCCAGATGTCGGCCGGCGTGGTGCACGAGCTGAACCAGCCGCTCACCGCGATGCGCACGCTCTCGGAGAGCGCCGCCATCCTGCTCGACAAGAACCGCCTGGACGACGTGCGCGGCAACCTGCAGCGCATCCGGGGCATGGTCGACCGCCTGGCGCGCCTGACCTCGCAGCTCAAGACCTTCGCGCACAAGAACGAGCTTCCGCTCGCGGCAGTGCTGATGGCGCGAGCCGTGGCCGACGCGCAGGCCATCGTGGCCGAGGCCACGAAGAAGAACGGCGTCGCCATCGAGGTCGACGTGCAGCCCGCGAGCCTGAGCGTGATGGCCGAAGAGGCCGCGCTGGGCAGCGTGCTCGTCAACCTGATGCGCAACGCCATCGACGCCATGCAGGCTTCGCCCCGGCGCAGGCTGCGGCTCGAGGCGCGGCCGCAGGAGGGCCGGGTGATCCTGCGCGTGAGCGACACCGGGCCGGGCATTCCACCCGACATCCTGCCGCGCCTGTTCGAGCCCTTCGTCTCCAGCAAGCCGGCGGGCGCGGGCCTCGGGCTCGGGCTCGCGATCTCGGCACAATTGGTGCGGGCCATGGACGGCACGCTGCGTGCGGCCAACCTGCCGGAAGGCGGTGCCTGCTTTGTCGCCGACCTGCCCGCCGCCGTTTACGCCATCCCTATTCCCGCCCTTACAGGAGTGATCAACAAGTGAGCGAAAGCCCCGCCATCCGGGTGATGCTGGTCGAGGACGACGAAGACGTCCGCATCAGCACGACGCAGGTGCTGACCCTGGCCGGTTTCGAGGTCGAGTCCTTTGCAAGCGTCGAACGCGCACGCGGCCACATCCGCTTCGGCGTGCCGGCCATCGTGGTCTGCGACGTGCGCCTGCCGGGCCTGAGCGGCGCCGAATGGCTGCCCGAGCTGCACGGCATCGATGCCGAGCTGCCCGTGATCCTGGTCACCGGCCACGGCCATATCGCGATGGCGGTGCAGGCCATGCGCGAGGGCGCCTACGACTTCATCGAGAAGCCTTTCGGTTCCGAGCGGCTGGTGGCCATCGTGCGCCATGCCGTCGAGCGCCGGCAGCTCTCGCTGCAGGTGCGCGCGCTGCGCGATGCATTGGAAAACTGGAACGGCATCCAGTCGGTGCTGATCGGCCGGTCGGCCCAGATGCAGCTGGTGCGCCGCAACGTGATGACGCTGGCCGAAACCTCGGCCGACGTGCTGATCTACGGCGAGACCGGCACCGGCAAGGAACTGGTCGCGCGCTGCCTGCACGACCACAGCGAGCGCCGCCGCCAGCATTTCGTTCCGCTCAATTGCGGCGGCCTGCCCGAGGCGCTGGCCGAGAGCGAGTTGTTCGGCCACGAGGCCGGCGCCTTCACCAGCGCCAACCGCGTGCGCGTGGGCAAGTTCGAATATGCCAACGGCGGCACGCTCTTCCTCGACGAGATCGAGAGCATGCCGGTGGCGGTGCAGATCAAGCTGCTGCGCGCGCTGCAGGAACGCTGCATCGAGCGCATCGGTTCCAACAAGGCCATTCCCTTCGACTGCCGCGTGGTGGCCGCAAGCAAGGACGACCTGAAGGAAATGAGCGACCGCCAGAAGTTCAGGGCCGACCTGTACTACCGGCTCGGCGTCGCCTTTATCGAGCTGCCGCCGCTGCGCGAGCGGCGCGAAGACATTCCCCTGTTGTTCGAGCACTTCACGCTGCTGGCGGCGAGCCGCTACGAGCGTGCGGCGCCGCTGCCCACCAACGCCCAGCTGGCCGACCTGATGGCCTATGCGTGGCCGGGCAACGTGCGCGAGCTGCGCAACGTGGCCGACCGCTTCGTGCTGGGCCTGCTCGGGGAGCGCCTGACGCAGACCCGCGGCACCGGCGAGGGCTCGCCAGCGCTGCCGCGCGCGCTGCCGCAGCAGGTCGAATCCTTCGAGCGTGCGGTGATCGTGGAGGCGCTGCGCAAGCACCAGGGCGACCAGCCCGCCACGGCCGCCGCGCTGGCCATCGCGCGGCAGACGCTGCACGACAAGCTGCGCAAGCTCGGCATCGCGGCGGAAGAGTTCAAGTCCCAGTGAGCCGCTGCCTCAGAGCTTCGCGAGCGGCACCTGCAGGTCGGCGAGCTGCGCCGCATCGACGCGGGTGCGGCGCTCGATCAGCCGCCGCGCGAAGCGCAGGTCGCGCGCGGCGTTGGGGCCCAGCGCCGCAACGACCTTGCCGGCGTCCAGGAAGAACATCACGAAGCTGCTGGAATTCCGGTCGCCGCGCACCACCACATCGTGCGCCGGCGTGGGCATGCCGAAGATCTGCAGGTTGACCTCGTACTGGTCCGACCAGAACCAGGGCAGCGGCTGATGGTTCACCGCGATGCCGAGCGCGGCGCGCGCCGCGGCAATGCCTTGCTCCTGGGCGTTCTGCCACGATTCGAGCCGCATCCGCCGACCCGCCCATTCGCAGTGCCATGTGGCCACGTCGCCCGCGGCCAGGATGTCGGGATCGGATGAGCGGCACTGCGAATCGACCCGCACGCCGCCATCGCACGCCAGGCCCGCCTCGCGCGCAAGTTCGTCGTTGGGGACCAGGCCGACACCGACGAGGACCGCGTCGCATTCGAGTTCGCGCCCATCGGTGAATGACGCCGTGAGGCCGCCTTGCGCGTTCTGCGCCAGGCGCTCGATTCCGGTGCCGAGCCGGACATCGACGCCATGCGTTGTGTGGAGTTGCAGCAGGTAGCCGGAGATTTCCGGTGGAACGGTGCGCTCGCAGAGCCGGCCCATCGCTTCGACGACGGTCACCTCCATGCCCTTCTTCCGGGCCGTTGCAGCCACCTCGAGCCCGATCCAGCCGCCCCCGATGACAAGCAGCCGCTTGCCGGCCGACAGCGCGGCACCGAGCGCCGCCGCATCCTCGATGCTGCGCAGGCTGAAGACGCCGGGCAGATCCGCACCCGGAATATTCAGGCGGCGCGCCCGGCCGCCGCTGCAGAGGATCAGCTTGTCGTAGGAAACATGTTCTCCCTGCGTCAGGTGGAGCTGTTTCGCCGCCCGGTCGATGAAGGTCGCGCCGACGTTCGGCCGCCAGTCGATGCGAAGCGCATCGAAGGCTTCCGCCTTCAGCAGATGCGTGGTGTCCGCAGGCGCGTCCCCGGAGAGCACCGCCTTGGACAGCGGCGGGCGTTCATAGGGACGATGCGGCTCGTCGCCGATCAGCACCACGCGGCCCGCGAAACCCTCGCTGCGCAGCGTTTGCGCGGCCCAGCCGCCGGCCTGGCCGGCGCCCACGATGGCGATGGTCCCGCTGCTCATGGCTTCAGTCGAGCGAGAGGAACACGCGGCCCGCCTCGATCCTCACGGGGTAGGAGCGGATCGCCTCGGTCACCGGCGCACAGGTCGGCTTGCCGTTGCGCACGTCGAACTTGCCCTGGTGCAGCGGGCATTCGATCTCGTGCCCTTCGAGGAAGCCCTCGCACAGTCGCGCATGGCCGTGGGTGCACACGTTGTCGGTCGCATAGATCTGGCCGTCCACGTTGTACAGCGCAATGTCGCGCCCGCCGACCTGCATGCCGACGACGTCGTCGGTCGGAACTTCGTCGACCGCTGCGGCCTCGGTCCATTGGGAATCGCTCATGGCTGGCCTCAGAGGGGATAGATGACGGAGTTGGGGATCATTTCGCTGTCGTAGATGACCTGGCGCGAGGCGAACTTCAGCCCCTCCGGGGTGCGCACGACCACATCGATGTAGCGGCCCACATTGAAGACGCTCGAGAGTTCCGAGAGCTTGGTGCGGAACACCGCGTAGTTGGCCTCGCACTCGAAGCGGTCCGCCTCGGCCTTCAGCACGAGCGGCGTCCCGACCACGTGGCGCTGGTAGTAGGGGTCGTGGAACAGGGTCTCGCGGATGCCGTAGACGCGGTCCTTCAGCATGCCCTTGCTCTCGAACGAGAGCGTGGCCAGCGGAAAGCCGCGCTCGTGGTTCTCGCGCGGCTGCAGGCGGTAGCTGCAGTCGTCCGTGAAGAATTCCGGCCAGAGTTCCCATTGGCCGGAGCTCACGGCCTGGGCGTAGCGGGCGTAGAGCTGGGTCAGCTCGAAGTAGTCCTGGAAGTTCATCTCAAGCCTCCATGACCTTGCGCCAGTATTCGTACATGCCGCGTATCAGCGTCTCGGTCACCATGTGGTCCGTGTCGCCGACCTCGCGGCCGCCGAGCTCGGCGAGGGTGCGGTGGAAGGGCTTCTGCTCGAAGCCTTTCTGCGAGAGCTCGATCACCTCGCCATCGTCGGCGGAGACGAAACCCGCCGGCCCGAAGAGGTTGGCCTGGCGCAATCGCCGCTGCGTCATCGCATCGTCGTCGTCCTCGAAGCCGAAGTGCGTCCAGACGAAATCGAAGGCGCCGGGGCCGCTCGGCTGGATGTGCCGGGTCGAGACGCTGTTGACCTGCTGCTGGAAGATCACGCTCGGGAACAGCGTCATCATCACGGCCGTCGGGCCGCGCCACCACGGCTCGGGCACGATGTCCAGGAAGCGGTCGTCGTTGAGCTTCATGCTTTCCTTGAAGCTCGACACCTGGGTGACCTGGTCCGCCTTGCCGCTCGCGCCGCGGGTCGAGATCATGGCGGCGTGGCGGTGATGGCGGTCCATCTTCAGCTCCGACTTGTTGTCCGCACGCCAGAGGCCGAAGGTGACGAACCACGTGTGCAGCAGGCCCGGGTGGTACGGGTCCTTGATGTTCTCCTGCATCAGCTTCCAGTTGCCGGGAATGCGCTGGCGGTTGTAGCCGAGGATCGTGAGCTTGCGGCCGTTGAAGAGCCGGTCGAAGTAGCCCAGGATCTCCGGGCCCATGAAGTCCTCGAGCGGTTCCACCTCTGCATCGAAGGACGCGAAAACGACGCCGCCGCGTGTCGCAACCCCGAGCTTGTTGAGGCCGTGCTCGGCCGGCTTGAAGTCGGCCGGCATCCCGCCGTTGACCTTGCCGTCCTGCTTGACGCCTCGGCGGAAAGGCACGCCCTGCAGGTCGCCGCCGAGCGAATAGTTCCACTGGTGATAGGGGCAGGTGAAGCCGCCGGCCTTGCGGTTGCCGTGGCGCTCGCGGCAGAACTGCATGCCCCGGTGCGCGCACACGTTCTCCACCACGCTGATGGAATCCTCGGCATCGCGGACCATGATCACCGAGCGCTCGCCGATCACCGTGCGCTTGAAATCGCCGACCTCGGGAATCTCGGCCTCCAGGCCCACGTAGCACCAGTGGCCCCGGTAGAAGAGGCGCTCGAGCTCGCGCCGGTGCTGGTCGGCGTCGGTGTAGGCCATGAAGGGGATGCGGCTCGTGCCCTTGTCTTCCCAGCGGATCTGCTGCGGAAAGACGGCGGATGTGTCGTCCATTTTTTTCTCCTGTGCGGCCGCGTCGCCCGGGCCGCTCGTCTCGTGGTCCCCATGATCGGCAGTTCGAGGCTATCGTTCAATAGAATGTGCCGAATAGTTCATATAGATTTCGCGAATGGGGACGCCGTGGAGCTCAAGGACATCGACCTCAACCTGCTGGTGGTGTTCAACCAGCTGCTGATCGACCGGCGGGTGTCGAAGGTGGCGACGAATCTCGGCCTCTCGCAACCGGGCGTGAGCAACGCGCTGGCGCGCCTGCGCAAGCTCACCGACGACCCGCTGTTTCTCAGAACACCCAAGGGCATGGAGCCCACGCCTTTCGCCGAGCAGCTGGCCGCGCCGACCGCGAGCGCGCTGCAGACGATCCATGCCGCCATCAACCAGCGCAGCTCGTTCGATCCGGCCACCTCGACGCGCGCCTTCACCATCGGCATGACCGACATCGGGGAGATCTATTTCCTGCCCAAGCTGATGCAGGAGCTGGCGCGCGTGGCGCCGGGCCTGTCGATCAGCACCGTCCGCAACACGGCGGTCAATCTCCAGGACGAGATGGAATCCGGCCACGTCACGCTGGCCATCGGCCTGCTGCCGCAGCTGAAAAGCGGCTACTTCCAGCGCCGGTTGTTCAAGCAGCACTACGTCTGCATGTTCCGCCGCGGGCATGCGCTCGACAAGCGCCAGATCTCGCTGGCCGAGTTCTCAAGGGCCGATCACGTGGTCGTGGTGTCGGAAGGAACCGGCCACGGCAAGGCGGACGAGCTTCTCGGCCGCAAGAAGATCGTGCGCAAGGTCGTGCTGACCGTGCCGCACTACGTGGCGGTCGGCCATATCCTGCACGGCTCCGACCTGGTGGCGACGGTGCCCGAACGGCTCGCGCAGGCCCTGGCCGAGCCGTTCGGCCTGTCCTATGTGCGCCATCCGGCCCGGCTGCCCGAGATTGCGATCAGCCTGTTCTGGCACGGCCGCTATCACCGGGACCCCGCCGTGGCGTGGCTGCGCGCCTTGATCGTGCGGCTTCACGGGGAAGGTGCGCCCGGCTGAAGCTCTCTAGTGAATTCACGATCGTTCACTAAACGATCTCAATGCTATCATCGGGTCTTTCCCACAGGATCCCGAGAGGCCCGCCCATGCGTTATCCCGGCCCGCGCGAGAACGACCGAGCTGGATCGAAGGCAGCGGCCGAGCCCGTGCGGGTCACCCGCGAAGGGCTGCTCGACGACGCCTTCATGGCGCAGGTCTACGCGCAGCTCCCGGCGGGCGTGCGGCTGCGCAGCGCAGAGGAGCTGGAAGCCTCCATCGAAGGCATCCTGTCGCGGCACGATGGCCATGCGGCCGTTCATGTGTTCGGATATGGATCGCTGATGTGGAACCCCGCGGTGGAGCACACAGCCGTGCATCCGGCAAAAGTCCACGGTTGGCACCGCTCCTTCTGCCTGCGCTCGGTCGTCGGGCGAGGCTCGCAGGAGCGCCCCGGGTTGATGCTCGCCCTCGACCGGGGCGGCGCGTGCCAGGGCGTGCTGCTGCAGATCGAGCCGCGCAAGGTGCGCGATGAGCTGCGGGTGCTCTGGCGAAGGGAGATGCTGACCGAGGTGTACCAGGCCCGGTGGGTGACCGCCCATGTGGAGGGCCGGCCGGTGCGCGCGATCACCTTTGCGGTCGACCGGTCCCATCCCCGCTACACGAAGGCGCTCTCCCCGCATGAGATGGCCCGGATGATCAACACGGGAGCGGGCAGCCTCGGCAGCTGCCGCGAGTATTTCGATGCCACGCTTCGAAAGCTCGAGGCGCTCGGCATACGCGACATGGGGATGGAGCGCCTGCGCAGCGCCGCGGGCTGAAGCCCCATCCACACCCTCAGGCCGCCGCTGGGGCCCGCAGTTCCTTGCGCAGGATCTTGCCCACGGTCGATTTGGGCAGTGCCTCGAGAAAGGTGATGCGCCGAGGCACCTTGTAGGGCGCCAGGAGCTCGCGGCAGTGCGATTCGACCTGGTCCGCCTGCAGGCCCGGCGAGCGGCGCACGACGAACAGGTGGGGGACTTCGCCGGAGCGCTCGTCGGGTACGCCGACGCAGGCGCACTCCAGCACGTCCGGATGCAGCGCGACCACGCCCTCGATCTCGTTCGGATACACGTTGAATCCGGACACCAGGATCATGTCCTTCTTGCGGTCGACGATGGTCATCAGCCCCTGTRCATCCATGGTGACGACATCGCCCGTGCGGAACCAGCCATCGCTGGTGAATGCCAGGCGCGTTTCTTCCTCGCGCTTCCAGTAGCCGGCAAACACCTGCGGCCCCTTGATGAGCAGCTCGCCGGGCGCGCCCTGCGCCACCGGCCCGCCCGCGTCGTCGACGATCATCACGTCGGTGGAGGGCACCGGAACGCCGATGGTGCCGTTGCAGCCCGGCGCATTGAAGGTGGCGCTGGGCGACGTTTCCGTGAGCCCGTAGGCCTCGGTGATCGGCGGGCCGCCGGCCGCCTCCCACCTGCGCGCGACCGCCGCCTGGATCGAGGCGCCGGCGCCGATGACCATGCCGCAACGCGAGAAATCGACCGACGACAGTTCGGGCAGGTTCACCATGCCGTTGAACATGGTGTTGACGCCGATCAGCACGTCGAAAGGCGCTCGCCGCAATTCGGCGCACAGCGCCTGGATGTCGCGCGGATTCATGACGAGCCGGTTGTGTCCGCCGCTCGCCAGCGCCATCAGCGCCATGCCGAGCGGGAAGATGTGGTACAGCGGCAGCGGCGTGACCAGCTCGAAGTTCTGGATCTCGAGGTTCAGCCGCAGCCAGGACTGCATCTGCAGCACACTCACCAGGACGTTGCGATGCGTGAGGCAGGCGCCCTTCGACACGCCGGTCGTGCCGCCCGTGTATTGCAGGAATGCGAGGTCGGAAGGGCGCACCTGTGGGGCGCTGAAGCCGGCAGCCTGCACCGATGCGATGGCGGCGTGCAGCGGGACGAGATGCACGTCGGAGCCGCGCGCCCGCACCGGCCGATCGCCGGCGGGCGCGAGCAGCGACCGCCTCAGCTCCTGCATCGGCACGGTGACGACGTGCCGCACTTCCGTCCGCTCGATGGCTTCGGCCGCGAGTCCCGCGAACGGATCGGCAACCACCAGCGCCACCGCGCCGGAATCCGCCAGCTGGTAGGCCACCTCGCGGGCTGTGTAGAGCGGGTTCATCGTCACCCCCACGAAGCCTGCGCGTGCAATCGCGGCCAGGGCAACCGGATAGAGAAGGTGGTTCGGCAGCAGCAGCGCCACGCGGTCGCCGGGCTGCAGGCCTGCCGACTGCAGGAATGCCGCAAAGCGAGCCGATGCTTGTTCGAGCTCGGCGAAGCTCAGCGATTCGCCGTTGCAGGTCACGGCCGGCCGGCTGGCGTTGCGAGCGAAGGCACCTTCGAACAGGGTGGCGAGGGTGTCGTGCTCGCCGTACACGAGGTCGCGGGGCAGTCCTGCCGGGTAGGACGCATGCCAGATTCTTTGATCCACGTTGTCTCCTTTTTTCTTGAGGGGTCTGGTCAGGACAGCGCTTCGCGAACGAAGTCCATCCGGTCCTGGCCGAAGAACATCTGGTCGCCGACGAAGA
This sequence comes from Variovorax sp. 01T439_2, assembly GCF_056398445.1. Taxonomy (NCBI): domain Bacteria; kingdom Pseudomonadati; phylum Pseudomonadota; class Betaproteobacteria; order Burkholderiales; family Comamonadaceae; genus Variovorax; species Variovorax sp. 01T439_2. Next base: position 8,551 of record NZ_JBFTPJ010000001.1, on the reverse strand, counting down.
GCGTGGGTGCGCCGAACACGCCGCGCTCGACCGCCTCTTGCGTGGTTGCCTTCAATGCGRCCTTGGTCTCGGCGTCCTGCGCCAGGCGCTCGATCTCGGCGGGGTCGAACCCGCCTTCGGCCAGCGTGCGGGCCGTGAGCTGCGCATCGTTCAGGTTGAGCGCATCGATCCACAGCGCCTTGAACACGCAGCCCAGCAGCTGCTGCAGCTGTTCGGGCCGGCGCAGTTGAATGCCGGTGACCGCACGCATGAGGAACAGCGTGATGACCGGGAAGTGCGGATTGCCCTGGAACGGCACGCCATAGCGGCGCGCATGGCGCTCGTAGTCCATCTGCGTATAGCGGCCCTTGACGGGAATGGTGGCCGGCGAGGCGTTGCCGGTGGCCTGGTAGACGCCGCCCAGCAGCATCGGCCGGTAGACGAGCTCGGCGCCGTGGCTTGCGCACAGGGCAGGCAGCTGCGTCCATGCCAGGTACGACGACGGGCTTCCGACATCGAAGAAGAAATCGACTGACTTGCTCATTCAAGCTCCTTTAAGTTAACGGACGTTTGGTAAACGGAAGCTATGTGATTGAGCGGCCTTCGTCAACGGGGTTTCCTTGGGCCTTGCCCTCAATTGACAAACGAACGTTCATTGATTAACGTGCAATGACCTAACGAACGTTTTTTAAAGGAGACCGTATGGACCCATCAGCCAACCACCGCGGCGTGGCTCTCGTCGTCGGCGCGGGCGACGCCACCGGCAGCGCGATCGGCGCGCGCTTCGCCCGCGAGGGCTATGTCGCGTGCCTCACGCGGCGATCGGCCGACAAGCTGGAGCCGGCCGTCGAGCGCATCCGCGCGGCCGGCGGCCAGGCCTTCGGCTACGGCAGCGATGYGCGCAAGGAGGAGGAGGTCGTGGCCCTCGTCGACCAGATCGAGAAGGAGCGCGGCCCGATCGAGGTGATGGTGTTCAACATCGGTGCCAACGTGTCCAGCAGCATCCTGGAAGAGACCGGGCGCAAGTACATGAAGATCTGGGAGATGGCCGCCTTCAGCGCCTTCCTGAATGCGCGCGAGGTCGCCCGCAGGATGGTCGAGCGCGGGCGCGGCACGATTCTTTTTACCGGCGCGACGGCCGGCATCCGCGGCTCGGCGAAGTTCGCGGCCTTTGCCGGCGCCAAGCATGCGCTGCGCGCCCTGGCCCAGAGCATGGCGCGCGAGCTCGGTCCGCGCGGCATCCACGTGGCCCACATCGTGGTCGACGGCGCGATCGACACGGAGTTCATCCGCAGCAACTTCCCCGAACGCTATGCGCTGAAGGAGCAGGGCGGCATCCTGAACCCCGAGCACATTGCGGAGAACTACTGGTACCTGCACACCCAGCCCCGGGACGCCTGGACCTTCGAGATGGACCTGCGCCCCTACATGGAAACCTGGTGAAAGAAGACACATGAAAACACGCATCACTGAACTCTTCGGCATCCGCCACCCGATCATCCAGGGGGGCATGCACTACGTCGGCTTTGCCGAGCTCGCCGCGGCCGTGTCCAACGCCGGCGGACTCGGGCTCATCACGGGCCTCACGCAGCGCACGCCCGAGCTGCTGGCCAAGGAGATCGCCCGCTGCCGAGAGATGACGGACCAGCCCTTCGGCGTGAACCTCACGTTCCTGCCGACCTTGTCCTCGCCGCCGTACCCCGAGTACATCGCGGCCATTGCCGAAGGCGGCGTTCGCATCGTCGAGACGGCAGGGCGCAGTCCCGAGGCCTACATGCCCGCGCTCAAGAAGGCGGGCATCAAGGTGATCCACAAGTGCACCTCGGTGCGGCACGCGCTGAAGGCCGAAGCGATCGGATGCGACGCCGTGAGCGTGGATGGTTTCGAGTGCGGCGGCCACCCGGGCGAGGACGACCTGCCCAACATGATCCTGCTGCCGCGCGCGGCCGAGGAGCTGAAGATCCCGTTCGTCGCCTCCGGCGGCATGGCCGATGCGCGCAGCCTGGTGGCGGCGCTGGCACTGGGCGCGGAAGGCATGAACATGGGCACGCGCTTCGTGGCCACGCAGGAAGCGCCGATCCACCAGAACGTGAAGGACGCCATCGTGGCGGCCACCGAGCTGGACACGCGGCTGGTGATGCGCGGCCTGCGCAACACGGAGCGCGTGCTGACCAATGCATCGGTCGAGCAGCTGATCCGGATCGAGAAGGAAAAGGGCGCCGATCTCAAGTTCGAGGACATCATCGACCAGGTCGCGGGCGTCTACCCGCGCGTGATGCTCGAAGGCGAGATGGATGCCGGCGCCTGGAGCTGCGGCATGGTGGTCGGCCTGATCAACGACATTCCGACGGTGCAGGAACTGATCGACCGCATCATGGAAGAGGCCGAGCAGCTGATCGTCCAGCGGCTCGCCGGTTTCCTGGAGCCTGCGCTGGCCTAGCCAGGCTCCGTGGCAGCGATGCGGTGGCGCTGCCCTAGAAAAGCTCGACGGCCGGCTCCATCAATGCGGATGACCCGGCCCGGATCTCCTGGCAGAGCCCCGCCGCCTGCGGTAGCAGCCGCTGGAAATAGAAGCGGGCCGTTGTAATCTTCGATGCATAGATCGGGTCGCTCGATCCAGCGTTCTTGAACCCCACCTCGGCCATGCGCGCCCAGGTCCACGCAAGCGCCAGGTGCCCGACCAGGCGCAGGTAGGGCGCAGCGGCCGCGCCTGCCGCATGCGGGTCCTGCGCCGACGCGGCCACCAGCTCGCCCGTGAGCTGCCTGATCTCGGCGGCCAGTTCGATGAGCGGCTGCGTGAATTCGCGCATCGCCTCGCGCGGGCTGCAGGTCTCGGCGAATGCGCCGGCCATGTCGAGGAAGGCGCCCATCTGCCGGCCCTGGTCGGCCAGCACCTTGCGCCCGAGCAGGTCCATGGCCTGCACGCCGTTCGTTCCCTCATAAAGGCCCACGATGCGCACGTCGCGCAGGTGCTGCTCGACGCCGTTCTCGCGGATGTAGCCGTGCCCGCCGAACACCTGCATCGCGAGCAGCGTGCATTCCACTGCGAGGTCGCTGGACAACGCCTTCACGAGTGGGGTCAGCAGGCCCAGCAGTTCGGCCGTCTCGTTGCGCYTGGCGGGGTCGGGATGAAGGCGCTGCAGATCGCTCAGCTGCGCGGTCCACAGCGCCAGGGCGCGCGCGCCCTCGATGTTCGCCTTCTGCGTGAGCAGCATGCGGCGCACGTCGGCGTGCCCGATGATCGGATCGGCCGCTTCGCCGGAGGGTCTTGCACCGCTCGCGCGGCCCTGCAGGCGCTCCTTCCCATAGGCCAGGGCCTTCTGGTAGGCCGCTTCCATCAGGCCGATGGCGATCATGCCGACCAGCACACGCATGTGGTTCATCTGCACGAACATGCCCGCGAGTCCCTTGTGGGGCGCGCCCAGCAGCCAGCCGGTCGCACCGTCGAAGTTGATGGTGCAGGTCGAGTTGCCGTGGATGCCCAGCTTGTGCTCGATGGAGCCGCAGACCACCGCATTGCGCGCGCCGGCCGCGCCGCTCGCGTCGGGGATGAACTTCGGCACGATGAAAAGAGAGATGCCCTTCACGCCCGGCGGCGCATCCGGCATGCGCGCGAGCACCAGGTGCATGATGTTCTCGGTCAGGTCCTGCTCGCCGCCCGAGATGAAGATCTTGCTGCCGGTGATGCGGTAGCTGCCGTCGGGCTGCGCCACGGCGCGGGTGCGCATCAGGCCCAGGTCGGTGCCCGCATTGGGCTCGGTCAGGCACATGGTGCCGGCCCACTCGCCCGAGGCGATCTTCGGCAGGTAGAGCGCCTTCTGCGCCTCCGATCCGTTGGCCGACACGTTCACGTAGGTGGCATGCGACATGCCCGGATAGGACGACCACGCCATGTTCGCGCCGCCGAACACTTCGTAGACCGCGTTGGCCACGACCGAAGGAAAGCCCTGGCCGCCGAACTCGGGGCTGCAGGCGAGCCCGGGCCAGCCGTTCTTGGTGAATTCGTCGTAGGCCTTCTTGAAGCCCGGCGGCGTCTGCACTACGCCCGGCGAGGGCATGCTGCAACCGTGCTCGTCGCCCGGCCCGTTGAGCGGCGCGATCACCTCGGCGGCGAACTGGCCGGCCGCGGCGAGCACCTGGTCGATGGTTTCGGCGTCGAGGTCGGGCTGGCCGCAGTCCTGCAGCATGGCCGGCACCTGGAGCAGTTCGTGCAAGACGAACTGGATGTCGCGCATCGGGATCTGGTAGGTCATGGTGCTGCTCCTTGCCTCAGGCCACTTCGAACAGGCCCGCGGCACCCATGCCGCCGCCGACGCACATCGTCACGACGACGAAGCGCGCGCCGCGCCGTTTGCCCTCGATGAGCGCATGTCCCACCAGCCGCGAGCCGGTCATGCCGTAGGGGTGGCCGATCGTGATGCCGCCGCCGTTGACGTTCAGCTTCTCGGGGTCGATGCCCAGCCGGTCGCGCGAATACAGCACCTGGCAGGCGAAAGCCTCGTTCAGTTCCCACAGGCCGATGTCGCTCACCTTGAGCCCGTGGGTCTTCAGCAGCTTGGGCACGGCCAGGACCGGGCCGATGCCCATCTCCTCGGGCGCGAGGCCGGCCACCGCGATGCCGCGGTACGTGCCCAGCGCCTTGAGCCCGCGGCGCTCGGCAACCGCGCGCTCCACCAGCACGCAGGCCGATGCGCCATCGGACAACTGGCTCGAGTTGCCGGCCGTGATGACACCGCCTTCGACGACCGGCTTGAGACTGGCAAGGCCTTCGAGCGTGGTGTCGGGGCGGTTGCCCTCGTCGCGGTCGAGCGTGACCTCGCGGTAGCTGATCGCGCCCGTCTGCTTGTCGGCCACGGCCATGCGCGCCGTGATCGGCACGATCTCGTCGTCGAACAGATGGCGCTCCTGCGCCAGCGCGGTGCGGCGCTGCGCTTCGGCCGAATACGCGTCCTGCGCCTCGCGCGAGATGCCGTACTTCTTCGCGACGATCTCGGCCGTGTGGAGCATCGGGATGTAGGCGTGCTGCACGCGCGCGATGAGCAGCGGATCGGCCTCTTCGCCCACCCACTTGACGAAGGGGTTCTGCACGGCGGAGATGTTCTCCTGCCCGCCGCCCATGGTCACATCCATGCCGTCGACGATGATCTGCTTGGCCGCCGTCGCGATGGCCATCAGGCCCGAGGCGCACTGCCGGTCCATCGTCTGGCCCGGCACCGACTGCGGCAGGCCCGCCGCGAGCGCCGCGAGGCGCCCGATGTTCATGCCCGCGGTGCCGGCGGCCATCGCGCTGCCGATCACCACGTCCTCCACCTCGCCGGGATCGATGCCCGCCCGCTGCACGGCGTGCTGGACCGCGTGGCCCATCAGCGTGGGCGACTTGATGTTGTTCAATGCGCCGCGAAACGCGCGGCCGATGCCCGTGCGTGCGGTGGAAACGATGACGGCTTCTCTCATGGTCAGACTCCAGGGGGTTGGCTAGGCAAGTTGTTGGCGCAGCGGCTCGCCGCGGTTGCGCGGTTCAGGTGCAGGGCGGGCGGGAGCTCCTCATCGCCATTGCCTCGTCCGCAGTCCTTTAAATAACGATCGTTTGTTAAACGATAGTGAACTATAGGTTTGCGCCCACGGCAGCGTCAACACGCTGGAGCGGGTTTGCAGCAGGGGGAAACCCTTGATGCGGAGTCCAGGTAGCGCAATGGAATCACGACCGTTTATCAAACGAGTGGCATGCTATGATGAACACCTCCACGATCTGCAGAGGCCCACTCATGCGCTATCCGTCCACCCACAAAGAGGAAACCCGCAAGAAGCTGCTCGCGAATGCCCGCGCCATCGCCAAGAAAGGCGGCTTCGGCACCACCGGCGTCGATGAATTGATGGCGAGCATCGGCCTGACCGGGGGCGCCTTCTATGGACACTTCCCGTCCAAGGAGGCGCTGTTCGCCGAACTGCTCGAACACGAGATCTCCAACAGCACCGACATGCTGGCCGGAGACCGCGACTCGCCGCCCGACCACGTCGCCAAGCGGCTGCGCAGCTACCTGAGCTCGTACCACGCGCTGCATCCGGAAACCGGCTGCGTGCTGCCGGCACTGGGACCCGAGATCGCCAGGGCCGGGCCCGAGGTGCGTGCCTCGGTCGAAGAAGGCCTGAAGCGCCTGCAGAAAAGCTGGAGCTCGCGCATCGGCGACCCCGACGCCGCATGGGCGCTGATTGCCCAGTGCGTGGGCGCGCTGGTGCTGTCCCGCGCGGTCGAATCCGAGCGCACGCGCAAGGAAATCCTGGCCTCGAGCCGGCGCTTCATCGACCAGACGCACGCGCTGGACGCGGCGCCCGCGAAGCCATCCAAGGCCTCCTGACGGCCGCAGCCGATGCTGCCCCGGCGCGCCACTGCAGCACCTGCGCTGATGCCAACGCTTCCCGCACCGCAGGCGCAGGCGGCCGATGCCGCCGGCCCCGAGCGGCCGGCCTGCACCTACACCACGGCGCATCAGCTCGCCCGCCTCGTCAGGCAGCACTACGACGCGGAACTGGGCGCCATCGGTCTCAGGGCCACGCAGTACCGGCTGCTGGTGGAAATCCTCGCACATGGGCCGGTGCGCCCCTGCGACCTGGCCGAGCGCATGTCGCTCTCTCCCTCGACGCTGACGCGCAATCTCAAGCCGCTGATCGCGGCGGGATGGGTCGATCTTGGGCCCGGGTTGGACGGACGCACCCGCAGTGTGTGCATCACCGCTGCGGGCCGCGGCAAGTGTGCCGAGGGCCGGCCTCGCTGGAGCCTGGCACAGGCCAAGGTGCACCGGTTGATCGGGAGCCGGCAGGTCGGTGCCTTGCATGCGCTCGTCGGCCAATGCTTGACGATCATGTCGGCGGCGGCCGAATGAACGCGGTGGTCAATCCCGACGCGGTTCGATGGCCGCCGCCCGGATGGGCTCGGCCTGCCAGCCGCCGCCCAGCGCCTTGAATGCACCGACCGCCGCGCGTGCCGATTCCGTCTGCGCCTGCGCCCTGGCATCGGCCACGCGCAGCATGCTCTCGTCGGCCTGCAGCACTTCGATCAGGCTGACCACGCCGCGCTGGTAGGCCGCGAACGACGCGCCCCGCGCACGGCCCAATGAGGCCTCACCCTGCGCGAGCAGCGCGGCCTGCTCTTCGCGCTTGACCAGGGCCGAGAAGGCGTTCTCCACGTCTTCGGTGGCACGCAGCGCGGCGAGCCGGTAGGCCGCGAGCAGCTCCGCGTCCTGCCCCTTGGCGAGCTCGATCTGCGCATCGATGCGCGCGAAGTCGAACAGCCGCCAGCGCAGCCCGAGCAGGGCCGCGGCCTGGCTCGCGCCGCCGGTGAACAGGTTGCCGCTGGCCACCGACGTGGCGCTGCCGATGGTTCCCGCGAGCGACAGCTTCGGGTAGTACTCGGCCACGGCCACGCCGATGCGTGCGTTCGATGCCGCCAGGCGCCGCTCGGCGGCGATCAGGTCGGGCCGGCGGCGCAGCAACTCGGCGGGCGAGCCGGTGGCGCCGATGCCGGGCGCAACGGGAATGGCCGCGGCCGCCGCCAGTTCGGCGCGGTGCGCGCCCGGCGCTGTGCCCAGCATCACGTCGAGCGCGTTCATGGCCGCGGACTCGCCGGCCTCGAGCGCCGGCACCGACGCCCGAACCTGCGCCAGTGCGCCCTCGGCCTGGTGCAGTTGGAGCTCGGTGGCCAGCCCCTTGCCGTGGAGCAGGCCGATCTTCGCGAGCAGGTCCTGCTGCGTGGCGACCTGCCGGCGCGCAATGTCCAGGCGGGCCTGCAGGCCGCGGAGCGTGATGTAGATGTCGGCGGTCTGCGCGGCCACGGCCAGGCGCGTGGCGGCCGCGCCGGCTTCCGAGGCCTGGTAGTCGGCCAGCGCGGCCTCGCGTCCCCGGCGCAGCCCGCCGAAGATGTCCAGCTCCCAGCTGGCGCCGAGGTTCGCTTCGTAGGCGCTACCGTAGCGGTCGAAACCCGGCTGCGCGTTCAGCACCTGGCCCAGCGGCGTTTCCACCGACTGGTAGGCCCTGGCCGCTTGCGCGCCCAGATTGCCCGAAGGCAGCAGCGCCGCATTCGCCGCACCGAGCCCGGCCCGGGCCTGCGACACGCGCGCGGCGGCCTGCGCAAGATCGAGGTTCTGCTTCAACGCCTGTTCGACATAGCCGGCCAGCTGCGCATCGCCGAAGCCGGTCCACCATGCCGCGAGCTCGGCGTTGGCGGTGGCCGATCGCTGGCCGAGCGCCGCCTCGCCCATGAAGCGGTCGGGCAGGGCCGGGGCCGGCCGGACATAGTCGGGCCCCACGGCGCAGCCTGCGAGGAGGCTGAACAGCAGGGGCAGGGCAAGCGTGCGTGGGGACATGGGAGTGCTCCGGGCGACGGGCGAAAAAAGCAAAAGAAGTGAGTGACTATAATTCAATTTGGTCACTTGTTGTTGTTTGTTTGTCCAGGCGCTAAGCTCCCGGCATGAACAACGCAACCTCTTCCCCGCCGGCCGCGCGGGGGCCGGCCGACCACGACGTGCGCGCGCAGATCGTCGTGGCGGCCACCGAGCACTTCAGCCAGTACGGCTAC